>NZ_JBFSRZ010000008.1:0-130559 GCF_041466065.1 Vibrio sp. 10N.239.312.C11 | reverse complement strand
TGCCTTGGAACTTCAAACACTGACAAGTCGCCCCGTGGGTTCATGGGGCGGATACGGTTTTTGAGGAGAGTAAGTTGAGTTTATCTTTTGAAGATTTAATCGAGCGTCATATGTCTAGTCTTGATACAGAGACTATTCACTCATTTAAAAAAGTTTTTTCTGGAGCTATGGATAACGAGTTTTCGAAGATTGAACAAGCACAAGTTGCACACGACAGTATGCAATTTATATCCGAAGAACATCAGTATATGCACAGGTCATGGATTGAAGATGACGCAATTTATAAGTTTAGTGTTGTCGACTTGGCTGGTGAGTTGTACATCTTAGCGCTTTATAAAAGGGTTGAGCTTAAGCATAAAGAACTTATTAGTTTTTTCAATCTTGAAGTAGGCGCAAGAAACGTCTCTAATTGGAATGACCTAATAAAAGTATTGCCACGAGAGGCAAAAGATCTGCCTGAGTTCAATGCAGTAAACGAGTTAAGGTTGATAAATAATGCAATTAAACATCAAGGTGTAATTAGTAAACAGTTGGCAAAAAACTATCCAAATCATGGCCAACTTGGTGACGAGTTAACAGATTTATCTGCTACTTTTGAACGGATAGAACCAATAGTTTGTAGGTATACAAAAGAACTATATGCAATCCTGAAGTCCAAAACCTAACAAATTGCTCAAGCCAACAGCTAACGCTCGGCATTTATGGTTTGTTTGAGTTTTTTGATTCCGTGGCTTTGCTTGAGTCATGGTTGTTAACTGCAACTTAGCAAAGCTATATGCTGCGAGGAGAAATGATGCATCGATATTATTTAGATGAAAGTGGAAACAGTGGTGATCTACTCAAATCCGATTTTTCACTTAAGTTTGGTGGGCAGCCATTGTTCTCTTTGTCTTGCGTTGGGATTGACGATGAGGAGAGAATGGCACTTAAACTATCTGAGTTGAAAGAAAAATATGATGTCGATAGTGAACTTAAATCTTCAGAGATCTACGCAGAAAATCCAGACTTCTTCCTCGAACTTATTGAATACCTGATTAAAAATCGCGTCCCTATACTCATCGAGTTGGTGGATAAAAAGTTTTGTGTCATCGCAAACCTTATTAGTAGCCTCATTATTCCAATATATAGTGAAATCGATGAAACCCATGGGAAAAATCAGCTAGTCAGAAACCACTTAGCTAACTATATGTGGCATCAGTTACCAGATAACTATTTGAGGCTATTCAATGATGCTTGTGTTCAAAGAGAAGCAGATAAAATTAACAACTTGCTTTTGGAACTCAAAGGCTTTTTCGGAAGCTCAGACTGTGAAATGTTAGAAAAAAAGCAGGTTCAAAATCTAATATCCGCTTCTATTGATGAGTTTCAAACTTGTTGTAGTGTAATTGGCGAGAGTAAGGCTGTTAAACGTTACCTTCCTATTCCTGACGTACTCAACAAAAGTAAAAGAAAGTCCAAAGCGAAAAAGGTTAATATTCTTCCACATGTACACTCTTTTTTTAATATCATTGGTCGTCTAAATATGTACCATCAGGGAGATATCGCGAATGTGACTCTAGTCCATGATGAACAAAAAGACTTTGATGTTATTTTGGCAAAGTCGAAAGAGTATCTTGTTGAAAACAGTATTTCACTTAACTCTCCTCCAACGCCAAATTCAAATCTAAATGTTTGTAGTGACTTTACCCTAGAGTTTGTCGACTCAAAAAACAGTTTTGGTGTTCAAATGGCTGATTTGATTGCTGGTTTTTATGTTAGGTTTATCAATGAGGTTTTTTATGAGAGCAAGAAAGTAGAGAGTGTTTATACCAAGACATTTTCTAGGTTAGTTGGGTACCAAAATTTCCATGCACCTTTAGGTTGCAACTTTGTCTTGCCTCATGACAAACAGCAAAGCGTATTCCGAGCCTTCCATTTTTAATAATGCGCATATAACAAATAACTATGGCATGGCTTTTCCTTACTCAGAGTAATCCGAAAATAACTCAATTAGCAGATTCACTGGCACGCAAATGTCCAGAGGCTTCATAGACCAGAAGTTTTACTCGTGGCACTTTTCTCTCAAAGTGCCAGCCAGCTCAGGTATGCCCCATTGTGACTTAATACGGCCTAAAACTTATTCTTAAATGTCAATATTTGCGATACTTAAACCTATAGAGGTAAAAGAAAGACCTGATGTTGCTCAAGTATCCGAGAGTTATTGCTGGTAACAACTCTCGGATACATAATGAACAAGAGATAAAATTCGGGGGATAGTTTTATAGTGCAAGAATCTTCTCTAGCTAAGTTTGGTTTACTCAAAGTAATGTAGTGATAATAGCCGTTGGAATTATCAGCATCAGAGCAAACATTCCTAGACAGCCCGATCCTTTAGTTGAAGTGTATGGTTTTACATGGGCATACCACTGACCTACAGTTAATCCATTAGCTTGATCTGTAATGCGCACTTCGACGCTGTGTTTTCCAACTTCAACCGTATGCGAAAAGTAATTTGAAGTTTCAGACCATTCATTATGATAGTGGCTCAAGAGTTCTGTTACTTGATATGGCAGCATAGCGGCAATCAATTGGCGTTCTTGATCTACGATATGACTAAGTAGCTTCTGGTATGTTGTCGAGTCATCGCCTGCCAACCATACAAAACGATTTGATAAATTGTCTGGGATTTCCCAGTCTGTCTCAATGCGATTTACCTCATTTTGCAGTAAAGCGACAAGTTCATTAATTTCGGTGCTTTTATTGGCTCGTATGAGCATTTTGTTACTAATAGTTGTGAATTTCCAGAGTGAATCAACTAGCTTGAATTTATCCTCAAGAGGCATATGCTTTGGAATCAGGTTGAACAACCGTTCAGCAACCATACCACTCATTTTTCTTTGTCCTGATCTCCAACTGGGAATTGTTTGGATTGCATAATCGTAAGCTTTTATACCATGCAACTGTTTATATTCTTGCATGATGTTTTCGAATGTAATCCCTGTCAGATTAAAGAACCAAGCTTTTACGTCTTGGTCAGTGCCCCCTAGCTGCTTGGTTAGTACTTTTGCTTCCTCAATATGGCGCATAGCTTGGGAACTTTGATAAGTGTTCCGCTTGTATTTGTAGTTACGTCTAGCCACCAAATAACCTCTTCAATAAAGGCAGTCTATTCACCGAACCGCGAAGAGTAATAGTTTTACCATTACACACCACCGTGCTAGAAGAATTGAAGTGACAAAAACCACTAAGCAGATGATTTCGCATGGTTTGTCTAGTTGTTTTACAAAGACCTAGAATTTTATCTTTATCTGCATGGTCGAGAAATTTCAGCTTTGGTTCAATCTCATTTGCAATATCTGTTTCGGCATGAATAAATAATTTCACTTTATCCACCCATAATCATAGCGATGATAACGCCTGCTACACAAAGCATTGCGACAATACCCATCATACCACCACTGCCTTCACCTGCTCCTGTACGAGACATTTTTCCTTTCGCAGCTCGCTCTGTATTACCCATTACAACCTCTGTACGTCCGAGTGATGTAGTTTGACTATGAGTGATTGTAACTGAAGTTCCATCTGTAGTGGCATCACGAACTGTAGATGTCAGATCGCCTAAATTAGTTCGCGTAGCCCCTAAGTCAATGTTCATCTGTTGAGCTTTTTTTGTGAGTTCAACCTTTGATTCTGCGAACTTTGAAACGATGTGTGCTCTCTGTGGCTCATCCAAAGTTGACAAGTCAAGGTTTCCCATATCTGTTAGATTTATGTGGTTGTTTTTTGCTGGTAAGTTTTCATTATTCATTTTTGATGCCTTCTTTTTTTTAAATTGCTTTTAGTGCAAATATCGGCTTTGTGAAGAAATTTCATAGCTAATTTTTAGTAAGAAGTCAGCTAATTATCCTCAAATATAACAGTCGAATAGGTAAGTTATTCTACAAATTATCTACCTTTAATACCTTGATATGCAATTGATATTTTGTACAGAGTACTGCATCACTAGTTTTATCGACCATACGCTTTACTCTTTCTTGAGTGCTAGAAGAAAACCTCGGCAACGGTGCTGTCGTGACAGTTTCCCTTTCTACACATGTTAATTTTCAAATAGTGCTCTTTTAGAAAACTACGTTTGTCGAGGGAGGTATATTCACACCACGATTTGAGAGAACAAAAAACCGTTTGCTTGGCGGTCTTCTCCAAATAGCCATTCACTAAGAATCAATTGCAAGGTCGGTTTAATGATTAATGGGAGCGCCTATTGCTTTTTGCCTTTTAAGGTGACTTATACCTGAGATAATCAATGAATCGCTAATTTAGTAAAATTCCTGAAACACTTCTGTCCAAAAACGTGCCAGCACGATCTCAGCTACCTCATCCCCTTTCTGATGTAAACCGCTCCCGATTACATTCCACTGGTTTACTGTTTTGCCATTCGCTTTTTATGGTTAAAATGCCTTATGGTACAAACAATCGAATTATCGATACTTGCGGGCTTTGCCACAGGTATTCCCCATTTACACGAAAAGACTGATTATGAATTTTAATATCAATGCACTGAAACACCACCAACTGGTCGAAGATGGTCAACTCGAAGGGTGTTACCTTCATCAGCCAGCACAGGGCAGCCAGCAAGACGATGACGCTGTTTTAGCAGAGCGCCAAGCGCTAGAAAAATTGGGGTATAAGGTAGTACAGGTACAAGCCAAAGGTGGGGCAACAACCTTTGCTGAGGCTATGCAAAAGTTTGCGAAGAAAACCGGTCACCAGACCAAAGAGTAGGCGAATGGCTAGAGCGGCTTATAACGTTCAGTAATCAATAGATTAGCCGCCCTGAGCACCAGTCGATGATGCTAATCGCCTTAACGCCACAGCGCGTCCCTACTTTCTCCGCATTTTCTAGCCTCTAGCTTAATCAAAGTTGGCTTTTTGTAAGATCTCAATGAACGTCTTGATCTTGAGGTCTTCCGCTCCCTGTTTCGCGTAGAGGCCAACGTTTCCTAGCTTAGAGTCATCAATCAGTAAGGTTTCGAAGCCTTTGTCTTTCATCCAATCGCACATTTTATGACTGTATGGCATGACAGCATCCGACATTCTCAACATATCTAAGCTCGCAAAAAGAGAGTCAACGTCATAGACATCTCGCCCAACCACCTCAGTATCACGCCCGCCAGGCTGTGAATTTACGTGGTCAGACAGTACAGAGTTATGCCTAGAGTGATCGGGGGTCACTTGGAGTATTGGAAACGCCAACATCTCACGTCTTAACAAACTCGGGTCTAAGTGTTTCTTCGTTAACAATGGATGGTTGGCTCGAACAAACACCGCTTCTTTGTCTTGAAAGAGTGGGTAAAACGTTACTTTGCATCGCTCATGCAGCCCATAGATTTCATGGCCAACAAACAAGTCGATATCGCCTTGAACCAAGTGGTGCATCAAAGACAAGTTGTTACCGAACTCTAAATGTAGCGAGCCCATTTTTTCTTGTTGCTTGTATTCCTCAACCGCCTTGCAAACAAATTGTTCCCACCAAGCTTCCCCGGTGCCGAGTTTCAATTTACCTGATTGGCGCTGCTGCATGTCGGTAAAGCGGTGCATTAACGACAGATGCTTTTCTTGCTGTTCTTGTGCAAACTCCCGAAACAACAACCCGTACTCGGTAAGCTCAACGCCTTTTGACTTACGAGTAAAAATAGCCACACCAACATCACTCTCTAATTTCTTGATCGCAGCGGTCAAGGAGGGCTGGCTAATATTCAGCTTTTCCGCGGCACCTTTAATACTGCCAGTATGCGCAACCATCAAAAAGTATCGGTATAGCTTGTTCATAGGATTCTCTTAGTTTGCATTCGATCACAAAATGCGAGGTTAGAAATTCAACAAATTAAACCACTGGACACAGTCCGCAGCGGATAGAGCTCATGATATAGGATTTTTCTATAGAGAGCATTAGTAATGCTATTTCCCAGTGTAAGATGAAATCACTATAGTAAGGTCAATTAACTTATTAAGTGGACATTGAGATGGAACAGAAATGGTGGCATGACGCAGTGGTCTACCAAATTTACCCGCGTAGCTTTTTAGACTCGAATAATGACGGTATCGGTGACCTAAATGGAATCATCAGCAAACTCGATTACCTCAAAGAACTAGGCATTAATGTCATTTGGCTCTCTCCTGTTTATCAATCTCCAATGGACGATAACGGCTACGACATCTCCGACTACCAAGCGATAGCTGAAGAGTTTGGCACGATGGAAGAGATGAAACGCCTGATGGATGAAGCGAAGAAACGTGACATTAAGATTGTTATGGATTTAGTGGTCAATCATACGTCAGATGAGCACCGTTGGTTCGAGCAAGCACGCTCTTCAAAAGACAATCCGTATCGAGACTATTACATTTGGCGCGATGCAAAACCAGATGGCAGTGCACCAGATGACCAAGGTTCTATCTTTGGCGGAAGCGCTTGGCAGTGGGATGAACTCACACAACAATATTACTTCCATCTATTCTCGAAACGTCAGCCCGATTTGAACTGGGAAAACCTGAAGGTTCAAGAAGAGGTTCATACTATGATGAACTGGTGGATTGACCTTGGCATCGGCGGCTTCCGCTTAGATGTGATTGATCTTATTGGTAAAGAGATCGATAAAGGAATCACTGGTAACGGACCAAGGCTGCACAAGCTATTACAACAAATGAATCAGGCGACCTTTGGTAACAAGGATTTGTTAACCGTAGGAGAAACTTGGGGCGCAACACCAGAAATAGCCAAGCTATACAGCGGACAAGATAGAAGTGAACTTTCTATGGTATTCCAATTTGAGCACATTACCCTGACATGGGAGAACGGTGACAAATGGAACCCTATTCCGCTTGATCTTCGAGAGTTCAAAAATGTGCTGACCAAGTGGCAGCTCGAGCTGGCCGATGGTGGTTGGAATTCCCTTTTTTGGAATAACCACGATTTACCACGTTTGGTTTCAAAATACGGTGATGACAAACATTTCCGAGTTGAGTCAGCAAAAATGCTGGCGACGTGTTTGCACTTCTTAAAAGGCACACCTTACATCTATCAAGGTGAAGAAATTGGCATGACCAATGTCGCTTTTGACAATCTAGACCAATATAAAGATATTGAAACGCACAATTTCTATAAAGTAAAAACGGAATCGGGTGTCACTCATGAACACATGATGGACGCCATTCACGAGAACAGCCGTGACAACGCTAGAACACCCATGCACTGGAACAACCAAGCTAATGCAGGCTTCACTGACGGAACGCCTTGGATTGAGCTGAATCCAAACTACCCAGAGATCAACGTCGAAAGTGCGTTGGCTGATCCAAGTTCCATATTTTATCACTACAAGACATTGATAGAGTTACGAAAAGCTCACCCAGCGATTGTCTACGGTTCATTCATTCCTGTTTTTGAAGAACACGACAAGGTTTTCGCCTACGTCCGTGAGTTGGATGGTGAAAAGCTGTTTGTAGTTTGTAACTTCTCAAACGACAACCTGACACTGGATATACCTGAACAATACCAAACTCAGACGCTTGATTGTCTGATCAATAACTATCAAACGGTCACTGAGTTGTCAGCCAAGCTTGAACTGGCACCGTATGAATCATTTGCTGTAAAACTGTAATCATACGTTAAATTCAACACACCAAAGGCAAGGTTCTCCTTGCCTTTTTTATTACCCAATGCCATCGATTCTCTCCAACATTTCACATCTTAACCTAAGCAACCTAGCGCTTAGTTTTGGATGGCTTTCATCACCCAAAAATAGTTTGAGCCCGCCTTCACATTTCTCTATACGCGCCACTTCACAAAACTATGGCGATCGCCTGTAAAACAGCACTGTATCGGCATTGCTATAGCTTTTTACTATATCAAAGGTGCGTTTACCTATTTCTCAAAGGCTAAATTAGTCGATATTATTTTCAGCAGATAATAAGAACTGATAGAAGTGATTATCGTTATGGATAACCTTCTGAATATGGAATAAAACTATGAAACCTCTATTGAAAACACTGTCTATTTGTACCCTTGCTGCTCTTTTCAATGCACCGGCTTTTGCTATGGAAGAAGGTGAAATCACAATCTGGATCAATGGCGATAAAAGTTATGCCGGTCTTGCTGAAATTGGTAAACAATTCGAAGAAGATACCGGTGTAAAAATTAACGTCCAGTACCCAGATTCACTGGAAGCTAAATTCCAACAACACGCAGCAACAGGCGGCGGCCCTGACATCATTTTCTGGGCACACGACCGTTTTGGTGGCTACGCAGAATCAGGCCTACTTCACGAGCTTAATCCAAGTAAAGAATTCAAAGAAAAGCTTGTCGACTTCAGTTGGGATGCGGTGACAGTCAATGGTAAAGTTGTGGGCTACCCTCTAGCAATCGAAGCACCTTCTCTAATCTACAACAAAGACCTACTTCCAAACCCACCAAAAACATGGGAAGAGCTTGCTGACATTCAGAAAGAGATGGCTAAGCAAAACAAAAAAGCCATCATGTGGGATGTGAAAAATGCGTACTTCACATGGCCGATGATCTCTGCCGGTGGTGCCTTTGCGTTTGAAAAAACAGCAACAGGCTATGACGCTAAAAGCACAGGTGTTAACAATGCAGCGGGTGTTCGCGGCCTTCAATTCTTAGTTGATATGGTAAACCAAGGGGTAGTTAACCCGAATATGGATTACTCAGTCGCAGAAGCAGAGTTCACCAATGGCAATGTGGCAATGACCATTAATGGCCCTTGGTCTTGGGGTAACTTAGACAAGCTTGGTGTTAATTATGGCGTTGCTGAACTACCGACATTAAATGGCGGTAAAGGTAACCCATTTGTTGGGATCCTAAGTGCGGGTATCAATGCTGCGAGTCCAAATACTGATCTTGCTGTCGAGTTCTTAGAGAACTACCTATTCCAAGACGACGCTCTGAAAACCATGAATGATGACAAGCCTCTTGGCGCGGTGACACTAAAGTCATTCCAAAAAATTCTTGAGAGCGATGATCGCATCAAATCAACCATGACGAATGCTGAAAACGGCGAAATCATGCCAAACATTCCGCAAATGACGGCTTACTGGTTCGCTGAAGGTGCGGCTATCGATAACGCAATGCAGGGTAAGCAAACCGTTAGAGAAGCGCTAGACACAGCAGCAAAACAAATTACCAAATAAGCTTTCCTCATATTAATAACCCTTTCCTCATATTAATATCCTATTGTCCTTTGGCACAGCGCATGCTGTGCCTTTTTTGTTTTGGAAATCAACTCGCTATGCAAATCCCTACTCTTTACCTAAAAGGTACGTTCAATGGTTGGGGGTTAGACACCCCATTGATCAAAGAGCAAGACGGCTCCTACAGAGTAAACCTATGCTTATCTACCGACCTTTATCGCTTCAAAATTTCGGATTCAGATGGCACCAAGCAATGGACACTTTCAGGGCATGAAAGTGAAGCCACACTCTGTGAATTGGAACAAGCAACGCCGCTTATCAATACACAAGGTATTGGCAATGATCTGCTGCTCTCTCCCGCTGTCGCTGGTCAATACTCCTTGAAGGTGCAATTCAGATCTTCGACGCCAACGATCACCGTAACCAAAGGGGAATACAATGATCTATCAACACCTCAACGAGAGCCTGTTAACACACATCTGATAGAGGTTGAGACAGATGAGATGCTGCCTCACTGGCAACACCCTGAATTTGCAATGTCACATGACCAACTATTCCAAGAGCTCACCATCTCAGAGACACAGTCATTTCCGTTTGTGTTCGGGGATAATGTCGATGGTTACTATCATGGCGCAACCTATAGCTATGTAAACGGTGGCAAATATCGTCACCACCAAGGTTGGATACTGGGAACCTTCGCCAGCTATATCGACGGCAAGCTCAATAACAAGTTAGAGGCTAAGCGTGCCAGCCTGACGCCTTATGGTATTGAACATCACTATGATCATAACCGAGAGTCCCTGAGCCTGATTCAAGGTTCCAGACTCGTATCGCTCACGGTGTCGTCAAACAAACCGAGCGCTTTAAGCTTAATTCCAGAACTCAACATACCGACCACTCACTCTAAAGTTCATACCTCAGACTCAAACATCGTCATAGAACTCAGCCCTCAAGTTTGCCCAGACGGCTGCCCAAGGTTTGTCGCCATCGCAAGCAATCATGCTGTACATGCACGAGAGATCTCGCTAGACGCTCACCCTGAACTTCGCGATCTAGTTCAGCTCTCAGAGAGCAATACAAAACTCATGCTCACGACGTCAGATAAACAAACTGAACTCATCGTCTACCTCGGCTTTGCTGAAACCCTTAAAGCCGCTAGTTCATTGGTTAATCAAGCCGTCAAAAATAACGAACACGTTCTTCACCAACAGCGGATTTATGAGTTCTTAACCAATAATTATTTGTGGACCAACGACCTTGAATACAACCAAGCGGTTATGTGGTCGCGCCTTGCAAGCCGAACCTTTGTGAGTCATGAGTTCGGCACGGGCATTTGGGCTGGATTACCTTGGTTCAAGGACTGCTGGGGCCGTGACACCTTTATCGCTTTGTCGGGCACAAGCTTGGTTAATGGGCTGTTTAGTGAAGCAAAAGAGATCATTGAAAACTTTGCGTCCATGCAGATGCTCGACGAAAATTCCGCGAATTACGGCCGAATCCCGAATCGAGTGACCAGTAAAACGAACATCATTTATAACACCACCGATGGTACTCCTTGGATGATTCGTGAAGCCCTTGAGTACATCAACTACTCTGGCGATGTGGCGTTCGCTAAGGCCATTTATCCCACTCTCAAGCGTTTCATCACGGGTGTCGAAAAACATTACTTGAATAAAGATAGCTTGAGTAAAGATGGCTTGAATGAAGATTATTCGAATAAAGACAGTCTGATGGCACATCGCCACCCTGATACGTGGATGGATGCAAAAATTGATGGGATGACACCTTGGTCTCCTCGCGGGCCTAAAGCCAATGACATCCAAGCTTTGTGGTTTGAAAGCTTAAACTGCGCTATTCAACTCGCTATTCTGGTGGGCGACTCTGAATCAGAAAAGAGCTGGACAATCCAAGCAGGAAAAGTGCAAGAGAGTTTCGCCACCAAGTTTTGGGATGATAAAAACCATCGCCTAGCCGACCATTTATCGCAAGGTGATGTGCCTGATTATAGCGTGCGCCCGAATCAGTTGATGACGATTTCAATTCCTCAGAAACGTCCGCTTAATCAGAATGAAAGAGAGCAATACATCGTCAAGAACGCGGTCGAAACGCTATTGTTTCCATGGGGGATCTGCTCGTTGCAACAAGAGCATGTCGATTTTCATCCTTATCACGACAATCAAGCCATGTACCACAAAGACGCGGCTTATCACAACGGGACGATCTGGGGGTGGAATGCGGGCTTTACCATTACGGCGCTCAATAAGTTTAAGCAGCAAGATCTCAGTTACCAACTATCCAAAAACTTGGCAAAACAGATCCTTACACAAGGCTGTAGAGGGACAATGAGTGAAAATTTGGATGCTTTCCAAGATAGTGACCGCGACCTTGTAGAATCAGGGACGTTTGCTCAGGCCTGGTCCGTTTCAGAATACGCTCGTAACGCGCAACAGGACTATTTGGGATATTGCCCACGCTTATTGGACAATCAGATACACCTAACACCAAACTTCCCAAGTTGTTGGAGCGAATTAGTGGCTTCGTTGCCTTTTGGTCAAGGAAACCAGCTACGACTGTCATTTGAATCTAAAAATGGGATTTCTCATTACAAGATTCAGTCAAATCTAGAAGATACGGTAAGTCCCGAAATCACGTTGGTGCTTACGCTAGACATAAACCATGAGTCTGTTGCCGTAATCTCGACACCATTAACACAATCGTTGGAGATCATGATCGACAGTCACCAACAACAGGTCACAGTTAACGACAAACAAGCGCAGTTTGAGATTCAGCTAAAGCCAAATAACGCCATCTTACGCGATTTACAGTTTGCCAAGCCCGACTTTGCAAGGCAACACAACAGCTTGATGAGCAAGGACTACTTGTTGAACAAGCGCAATAAGCAAAAATTGTCAGCAGCCAAGGACTAGCTTTGCTGATACTAAGCCTATCGCTTTATAGACGTATAAAGTGATACGGCTATAACGTGATAAAAAAGCAGGCCTAATACACCGTTTACGAAGACAAAACGGAGTTCGGCCTTCTTTTATTGTCTAAAAATAAAGTCGATGAAATCCGGGAATCGCAACGACCAAGCCAGTTCATTGTGTTGATGACCTTGCCCTTCTTGATAAAACAGCGTCACGTTCGGCTTTTGAGTGAGTAACGTGTTCATTGCCCTTGAACCACTCAGATAAACGTCAGCAAAATCTACGTTTGCCTCTTCACGAACTTCATTCGTTCCCATATCCATATATATTTTCGTTGGAGACAGAAAGTTAAACTCTTTCATATACTCGAAGTATGAGGATTTATTGAACCAAAACGCTGGAGAGAAGACCCCAAGCACGCCAAAAGTATTCTGGTACAGTGAGCCACCATATAAGCTAATTAGCCCGCCCATTGAACTGCCAGCAAGGTACGTAAACTCTCGGTTCGGCTTTGTTCTGTATGTTTGGTCTATATAGGGCTTCAATGTATGACAGATAAACGCCATGTACTCGTCCCCTTCACCACCAAATTTAAGTAGCTCATCACCAACACCCAACTCTTTTATCTCTTGGTTAGCGCGCCAAGGCGAATACTCATTGTAACGCTCCATGCCATTAAGCTCATGACTGCTGTCGATGGCGACAACAATTACCCCTGATAACTTACCGAGCCTTTGCATCTCATCGAGTGTCGTTTGTGCATCCCAACACATCCCATACGTCGCTGTAGACTTCTCAAAGACATTCTGCCCATCATGCATGTATAAGACAGGATAAGCGTGCTCTGCTTGGTGATACCCCGCAGGAAGGTAAATGCGGAGCGTTCGAGTTCGATTCAACTGTGGAATAAAGAACTCATCGATAATAATCAATTCAGATTGCATAACGACCTCTAAACTTGAAGTGTCTATAAATTCAGATAAAAAAACGCCCCTTTAAAGGAGCGTTCTATCTCTATCTAAGCGACTAATATACTGGGCTGCTAAGCCATTAAGCCTACTAAGCTATTAAGTTATTAAGTTATTAGCTAATAAGCTATTTTGCGTTAACTGCTCGTACAAACGCTTCTTGAGCACCTTCAACATTCAATGCTTTCGCTTCATCAAGTAAGCCCAGCGCTTTAGGTACATCACCTGATTTCACCGCTTTTTGAATGGAAGAAATGTAGAACTCTTGAGTCTCTTGCTGCACTTTGAGTGCGGTTTCTGCTTTAGTAAGCGGCGCAGCTTTGCTTACTGGAGCGGTTTGAGTTGCTGAAGATTTGGCAACAACAGGGGCAACGGCCACTGGTGCTACCGCCGCTGTCGCTCGGTATGGGCGAAGCTTCAGAGTTTCAATTTCAAGAGTAAGACGACCCCCCAAACGATTGGTGTATACCGGGTCAATGACCATTGGCATCACTTCGCCATACTCTTTGGCGCGCACTTTGGCTGGGTGATCCACTTTAATTGTTTTACCAAGTTCATCCGCTGGAGTGTAGATGATCATATAAGGCGTTTTGGTTGCATCAACACGCAAACGTTCAGCATAGCTTGTTCGAGTAAAAGCATCGGATGCTTGTATTCTGAAATCATCGAACTTTAATGTTTTCACTGGCTGAAAGGCTTCATCTAAAAAAATGACTTCCGGGGCAAATACCGAGTCATCAATCATCAAGCTTGCTAAAGTGACGACCATTTCTCCTGAACGTTCACTAAACTTAAAGCCTGCAAAGTGACTATTACCCGTAGTGAAGTTACCTACCGGCGAGCCTAAATCAATATCAAATTTTAAATCTTCTTTGTCGTTTAGCTGCGCATAGGGGAATTGCGAAAAATCGCTGCAGCAAACTTCTGAGTTGGTTGGTGGAGCGAGCTCAGTTTGAACCTGAGCGTCAGATGCACAACCGCCTAGCAAGGCACCTAGTACCACGGCTAAAATAGAGCTTTTATTTTTCATTGTAATCTCTCTTACTATTGGTTGTTGATTAGTTAAAACACAAAAAAGCAGCCAAAGGCTGCCTTAGTACTATAAATGGTTTAGAACCAGATTTCAGCGTGAACACCCACTACTGTTTCATCTTTAGAGCCATCAATACCTTTGTTACCAACGCCATCTTCTAGCGCAGTCATGTAAGCAACGTAAGGTTTGATTTGCGGACGACCAAAGTAGTCTGCGTTAACTGTAAATACTGGTGCCGCTTCAACGAATACCCAAGAACCGTCTTTAGCATGCCATTGTTCAGCTTTCTCGATTGAGTAAGATGCAGTAAGTTCAAAACGTAGGTTATCATTTACTTTGTAAGATGGACGAGCAGCAAACATAGTACGTGAACCACCTTCATCTAGACCCCAAGCACCAATCTCTAGCATTTCCCAGTGAGTAAACTCAGTACCTAGTTGAACTTTATCTGAAATGTTCAACACACCGTAAGAAGTAATAAATAGTGAATTATCATCTTCTAAGAAATTTTCATTCCACTCACCAAAGTTAACACCGCGGTTCGTCGCCATGCCCGTACCGTAAGCGATACCAGTTTGTGCCCAACCGTCTAAGCCGTAGTAGCTAGAGTTTAAAGTAACCGATAAGCCAACACCAGATTCAGCTTCGTCAGCATTGCTGCCTGTCACTCGATCTTGTTTCATTAACTTCGCATCAAAGTCTAAGCTACCAATTCCAGCATCAACGCCGTAGTAATAGAAATCCAAAGATGTACGAGTTTGGCGTTCTTTCGTTGTATCATTTACAGTAGCTTTTGGATCAGCAGACACAGCTGCAATACCAAACTTGTTGCCAGCTAATTTAGTTTCAAAACCAGCACCAACACCTGAAGATTGCTTCCAGAACTCACCAGAAAGGATGCCAGCAGAACGGTTCAAGAAGCGTTGACCAGCCCAAACCACTGAGTCTTCACCAAGGTATGGAAGAGCACCGATTTCGATGAATGCTTCTTTCACTTCAAACTGTGAATCTGTGTTGTTTTTCTGGTTACCAGATGAAGAATAAGCGTATGAATTACCGTTGCCGTATTCAGTTCTAACGTTGTAGTTAGCCCACACGCCATTACCGTATTCAGAATGCTTTTTAATTACAAATTCAACTTGGTTAGTACTTTCACTCGTTGCCGAAGAACCAGCTACATGGTAATCACCTTTGCTGAATGTTGTAGCATCAGTATTACCATCAATTAGTCGGTAGTTAGAAGACATGTAACCATGCACTTCCCAACCATCAGATAATACGTCAGTAGGGTTTTTAACCTCTACTTCCATTGCAGAGTCACCACTTGTTACATCTAATGCAACTTCACTTTCTGCAAACGCTGAACCAGCAACTAATGCGGAAGCCACTGCAGCAGCAATCAAACTTACTTTTTTCATTCTTAACTCCATTAAGGACGATTTATTTTTAGGTTTTATATTTTTGCTCTCTTGCGACAACCAAAGGCAGTTATGGCGGACGTAAGATAGAGAGGTTTAGGGTTGCCCCTGATTCGTTTCAACGGAGCCAATATTAAGAGGGGATGACAAGTTTGACTTCCTCCACCCCGAACTAAATTAAGGGGGATGAGAAGGGAGTAGAGTTTATACAGAATGGTATTTTAAAGGGTTGGATCACTTAATCTAGGAGGAGTAGACAGCACACAGATCTAATTATTCAGCATAAGTGAGATCTACTTCAAATATATAATTTGAACTTCATCGATGAATTATTTTTCAACAAAATTTATTCTATGAAGTTGCTTGACCTTAATGGGACAAAGCCTTTTACTAATAGTTCACTGATGTTGATAAACGAACAAGAAATCAAGCAATGACTAGAACGCTCGCTCGCCCTTATCCACTAGGCGCAACGCTAGGTAACACTGGCTGTAACTTCTCAATTTATTCCCCTGACTGTAAATCCCTTTCTCTCGCTCTTTTTGACGAGAACGATGAGTTCACCACTTATAAATTGGAAAATGAATACGCTGATATCAGATATGTATTTGTTGATGGTATTAAAGCGGGACAAAAATACGGTTTCATTGCTGAAACTGATAATGGCCCGATCTTACTTTCCGACCCTTACGCTAAAGCAATAAACGAACCGCTCGATTACGCAACGCCATATACCAATGAAAAAAGCTTTTCGATGGCGAAGTGTCTCGTAGTTGATGACACTTTCGACTGGCAAGGTGTAGACAAGCCGCGTATTAGCCGAGAAGAGACCGTTCTTTTCGAAACCCATGTAAAAGGCCTATCTAAGCTTCACCCTGAAGTCGCGACCCATACTAAAGGCCGTTACTTAGGGTTAGTTAGCCCTGAAATGCTAGCGTTCTACAAACAGCAAAATATCAACTCTTTACAACTTTTACCGATTGCTGCATGTATGCATGAACCTCATCTGCTAGATATGGGGAAAGTGAACTATTGGGGTTACAACCCATACTTGTTCATGGTGCCAGACCCTCGCTACGCAGAAAAAGACGCCGTTAATGAACTCAAAACCGCAATTCGTGAACTTCACCGCAATGGCATCGAAGTCATTCTAGACGTCGTCTACAACCACACAGCAGAAGGCGGTGAAGGTGGTACAACCTTCAACCTAAAAGCACTCGATAGTCGCTACTACATTAAGCATGGCTGTCATTACGCGAACTTCACCGGTTGTGGTAACACGGTCGACCTCACCCACCAACCAGCACTTAACTTAGTCATGGATACACTGCGCTACTGGGTTAGTGAGTTCCAAGTCGACGGCTTCCGTTTTGATTTGGCAGCAACACTGGGGCGCGAAGGCGATAACTACAATCCTGAGGCTGCTTTCTTCAAAGCCGTCGCCCAAGATCCGGTATTGAAAGAAACCAAGTTAATTGCAGAACCATGGGACATCGGGCCAAATGGCTACCAAGTTGGCAATTTTCCGTTGGGGTGGAATGAATGTAACGACAAACTGCGAGATATCACTCGTAGCTTCTGGCGTGGTGATCAAGGCTACTTGAAAGAGTTTGCGACTCGCTTAATGGGCTCTCGTGACATCTACAGTGCCGCACACTGGCCGTACAAATTAACCGTCAACTACATCACTTATCATGACGGCTTCACCATGCAAGATCTTGTGTCTTACAAGCACAAGCACAACGAAGAGAATGGTGAGAACAACCGCGATGGACACGGTGACAACCGTTCTGAAAACTACGGTGTTGAAGGCAACACAGAAAACCTTTTGGTTATCGCAACACGCGAAAAGCAAAAGCGTAACTTCATGGCTAGCCTGTTATTTGCATTCGGTATCCCACATATTTTGACGGCCGATGTGTTATCTCATACTCAAAAGGGTAACAACAACGCGTACTGCCAAGACGGGGTCACCAGCTGGCTCAACTGGGAAGATTCCGAGCGTAAGACTTACTTCAAGGCTTGGTTATCTGAGATGATCTCCGCACGTCAGCAATACATGGTGCCGTTTATCAAAGCGTTCAGTGGCGATAAACGTAATTCTAACCGTATATTCTGGAGCCGTGTTGATGGCACAATCATGGAACATGATGATTGGAACCGTTTAAGCTCCGTAGCCTTACATTTAGGCATCGGCAAAGATGGCGACGAGTTGATTTATCTGATCAACCAAACCAACGCACCGGCTCGATTTTCTTTACCGAGCGACCGTCAGCAAGACTGGGTAACCATCTGTGATACCAACTTGCGAAACGTGAAACCGGGTCATGCCGAAGGTGAAATGCTGTTATCTCCCGTTTCAATGGCAATTTTGCACTATTCGCCAAACAAGACAGATTCGGTTTAGGTTAAAAGCCAAACCAGCTTAATAGAACGCGCGAAGCCATAGAAGTCAGTTATGTTTATAACTGGCTTTTTTATTAGCTGAACGTCACAAACTCAATTTTTTATATGGAACATTTTGCATTGATGTGATTACGAAAACTGTTTAGTATGGCCGTACTATAAAAATGAATCTATAACGTCTTTGGATATCATGGCTTTACCTAAAACATTAATTCGGCTTTTTAAACCATACATTATTTTATTAACTGGAGGGATGCTCTATCTTGCTGCAGCTCAACTTGAAAAAGTAGAAACGACAGCAAAAGAACAATCACTATCAAATATTCGTATCGCAAGTTCCATCATCAATTCCAACATCGAAGCCACATTCGGCAAACTCTATTTTTTGGAAACCAGTTTAAGCTTATCTACATCAGGCCCCGTCGGTGATCAAAAATTCAGGGACATCAGTGACAATATTCTCAAGAGAACACCTAACTTCTCCGATATTGTTCAATACCAGCCTCAATCCCAACAATATATTTCAACTCGTGGTCTGCCTCTTTCTAATGAGCAGATCGATGCCATCCAGTGGAATCCAATAGATAGTGTTGTAGAAGGTTTTTACATCTCTTCTATCTATCAAAAACCCGATGGTCGTTGGGTTTTCGCGATCAAACACACGACGGAACAGTTGAACAAAGAAATATGGATTGAGTTTGACCTTTTGCATACCACACAAGGCCTGAGAGACTTAAAGACATTAGACCGTGGCTATGTATTTGTGGTTGATAGAGCAACCGAACGACTGGTTTTCCATCCTGATCCGAAACGCATTGGCTCCAAATCTATCAGCTATCATGCCGGCATCAGCCACCAGCTCTCGCAAGGTGAGACCGTCGGCCAACACGAATACTACTATCAAGATAATTTCAAAATAACGGTATTTGATGCTGACAACAGCTTAAACTGGGTATTCGTCTCGGGCACTGATCGTCACGACATACTCACCAGCTCACACCAATTTACGCTAACTGGCGTGGTACTCGGGTCACTGCTTCTATTATGGATTGGCGCACACTACCTGGCTCACCGCTTGAACATGTCGTTATCTCAACTGAATAAAGTTGATGATCTCGCCAGCTTTAAACGAGAGTTAAAAGCCATATTCAATAGCTTTACCTATCAAAAAGGCATTCAATTCTGCCTTTATCAAGCAGAGAGCCATTCATTCAGTACCATCGATTATCATGGAAACAAATCAAAGGTACATTCTGACAAAGCCCTTGCTGAGCGATTTGCTCCCGAAAGCATGGCTTATCGAAGCAGCAAATACGCGGATCCATTGGCACGTAAACTCAAAATACTCCAACGCCACTACTGTATCCCTTTGCACTCTCGTAACCAGCTAATCGCGGTGATTTACGTCAATGCGCCCTTGCCGATCAGTCAAAGTATTTTACGCATGATCAAAGATTACACGGAAGTCTCGTTGTCTAACTTACTGCTCCACCATCAATTGAGCAGTAAAGATCTCATGACTCAGTTAGACAACAAAAGTAGTTTTAACATCGCGATCGACAACTACGCATGCGAACCCGATACCTATGTAGCTCTGCTCGATATCGATAACTTTGACCACGTAAATCGAGCTTACGGTGAAGCGATTGGCGACAAGATGATAAAGCTCGCCGCAGAAGCGATGCGTTCTTACTTCCCTAAGCCAAAAGGGCTATGCCTTGCTCGAGTTGGGGATAAGGAGTTCGCCGTTTTATTCAAAGCGAATGATGCGAAGGATGCCAAGCACCAATTGGAACAATGTCGAGTCAGCATCGCCGAGAAAACCATAGTCACTCCGGATATCACATTGTCACTCAGTATCAGCGTCGGGTTTTCGCAAATAGACGGCGGAACAGACTCTGCTTTAGCCCTTGCGGAACAAGCAAAGCTTATCGCACTACAACTTGGAAAGAATCGAGTAGAAGGTCACATTAGAGGCGTAGCCAAAGCGTCGTAAACCTTAGCTAACACGCTCGTATCACACCGATTGGTACGATACCGATAACAAAAAAGCACCTAGGATTAATCCCCTAGGTGCTTTTGTTTTTATGGAAAGTCATTACAATGCGCGTTCGATACAACAATACCCTTTTTTAACGACACGAGCCTTATGAAGCTAAGTAACCGACTGCAAACTCTCCACTCCCTTGTCAGCAATGACTACCAACATATTTGGGATTGTTGTTGTGATCACGGCTTCTTGGGTGTTCAGCTATTATCTGACCACAAAGCACCGCAGATTCATTTTGTCGATATTGTCCCTTCTCTGATGAATGAACTGGAAGGCAAACTAACGCGTTACTTTCCCCAAGGTGAAACCGCAAAGCAAAAGGTTACTAGCCAATGGCAAGTCTACTGCTTGGATGTCGCAGCGATTCCATTGGAAAAGCACACTGGCAGACATCTAGTCATTATTGCGGGTGTGGGAGGCGATCTAACACAAAAGCTCGTCGACGATATTCATTGTAAGCATCCAGACAAAGCGATCGATTTTTTGCTTTGCCCGGTTCATCAGCAGTTCGAGCTAAGAAATCATTTAAAGGCGCTCAATTTCGGCCTAATTGATGAAGTGTTAATTGAAGAGAACCGTCGTTACTACGAGATTTTATTGGTCAGCAATAACCAAGGTGAAAGCGACAAAAATCTAGATGATAACGGCAATAACCGAACGGTAACTGAGATATCAAGCGTCGGCGACAAGATCTGGACTCCGAACTGTGAACAACAGAAGCAAGTATCACTGCAATACAAAGCCAAAACATTGCAGCACTACTTGCGCATCCATCAAGGACAAGAGAAGCAAGGCAAAACCAGTCAGGTTAAGCACATCATTGAGGCTTACCAAGCGATTTAACTTCCTCACTCTTTGACCATCCTTGTTTTAGCGCTTTAAAACATAGTGAGCACTGACTGCACTGTTTGAGTAGACAAAGCCCAATCAATAAAAAAGCCGACAGTTCAATGAACTATCGGCTTTTTTGATGCTATCGATTTGGTATGAGCTTATTGTTCTTGTTTCTTATAAGCCACATCAGATTCATCAGTCGTTTCAACCTTACAGGGCGTATCAACCCCATAAACCGTATCAAGATAGTCGTCTTTCTCTTTCCACGTATTATTCAACCAACTGTGGAAACGACGTTTAAACGCTTTATCTTCAAAATAATTACCGTTCACGTTCTCATCCATTGGGTGCAGTTTAATACGCACCACCACCTTGGTCATTTTACCCTTCAGCATGTCTTCAAATGGATAAGCCTGATTTTCTGGATAAGCCAGAGTGACATCCACAATACCATCTAAGATTGGGCCCATAGCAGACAGAGCAAACGCCACACCGCCGGTTTTTGGCTTGAGTAGATGTCGATAAGGTGTTTTCGCTGTCGCCAGTTTCTCGTGGTTTGCACGAGTCCCTTCAACAAAATTCACCAATGTTGTCGGTGCCCATTTGAACTTAGTACATGCCTTATTAATTGCATCGAAATCATCATTGCGACGCTCAGGGTTACGAATCAAAAACTCACGTGAGTGACGTCTCATGAAAGGCATATCCAAGCCCCAACAAGCCAAACCAACAAAAGGAACGTACAGCAATTCATGCTTAAGGAAGAACTTAGTCATTGGCATCTTGTCTTTCAAGATCGAAGACAAAATCACGATATCCGCCCAACTGAGGTGATTCGACATCATCAAGTACCATTGCTTAGTCGAGATGTCTTCCCCGCCCTCAACTTGCCACTCGATATCGTTATTCACATTCAACATCCAAAGATTGAGCGAAGCCCAACACCAAAATGTGAAATTCGCTAAACGAGTACATGACTTTTGAACAATAGAGATTGGAAGAATCAGTTTGATGAGGCCAAAAAAGCTCACGGTAAACGCAGTCATTGCGGTATTGATGGTCACGAACAACACGTTCAAGGCCATACGAAGATTATCAAGCATAAAACACGGCTATATTGAGATCGAAAGCCGCCATTATACTCATCTATAAAATATTCTCTTTAGTTATTGGTGAATACATTAAGGGTCAAACCACGGAACTAATTTTGGTCTGTGCCCATAAATCAATCTCTCCCCTTAATCTGAAAGTGCCACATCAAAAAACAATAAAGAGGTCATTTAGACACAGCAGTACAAAGTCTATTTGACATCATTCAAGTTAATTTTTACCGAATAACCAGTATTGATAAGCATTCTCATTAATGGCATGGTACATGCAACTCCAAAGTGTAAATAGTTGAGTATCCTTAATGAGATAACTTCTCTAAGTAAAGGTGATGATATGACAGATATTCCTCATGGTTTGGTAACTGGCAAAGTCTTACATAAAACACAATGGACAAATCAACTGTTCTCGCTGCAAGTCAGTGCTCCCGTCTCTCCCTATCAGGCGGGTCAATTCACGAAACTTGGCTTGCTTAACAGAGAGGATGAGTTCGTAAGACGGGCTTATTCAATGGTGAATGCGCCAGAGCACAAACAAGGTCACCAACATCTGGAGTTTTTGATTATTAAGGATCAGAACGGTCAGCTTTCACCTCAACTTCATGAGTTGAAGGTAGGCGATGACATCTTTGTCGGCAAAGACCCAAGCGGCTTTATGACCTTAGATGAGATCCCAGAGATCGCCGACGATCTATGGATGCTTTCAACCGGGACTGCCGTTGGGCCTTTTATCTCAATGCTCGAAAGCATGCAGATACAACAGCAAAACGGCTCAGATGTCGAAAAAGTAATGTCATTCAAAAACCTTGTACTGGTTCATGCCGTAAGAACAGAACAAGACCTGACTTATCGAGACCGTATCGCTCAACTCGTTAATCACTTCCAAGGGAAACTACAATATGTGCCAATTATTTCTAGAGAATCAGTCACCGGAACTTTGCGCGGACGAATCCCAAGCTTGTTACTTGGAGGCAACCTTGAGCAAACCACGTCTGTCGCTTTCAATCAAACCCGCAGTTTTTTCTACCTTTGTGGCAATCCGCAAATGGTTCGCGACACAAGTGAAGCACTAACCAGCTTAGGTTTCGAGAAGCACTTACGCAGAAAACCCGGCCAATTCAGCAGTGAAAACTACTGGTAATCACAGTCACCAATTCCATCAAAGCTAATGCTTGTATTCAAAATACAGACAGATAAGAGGTTTTATATGAGTCATTTACGTATTCCGTCACACTGGAAAATTCAACGTTCAACGCCATTTTTCACCAAAGACAACATACCGGCTGCATTGCTTAATCACCATAACACCGCAGAAGGCGTATTCGGCCAGATCTGCGTAATGGAAGGCACGGTCACCTTCTACGGTTTTGCCGATGCAGAAGCGACAGAACCCGAAAGTGTTATCACAATCGAAGCTGGACAATTTGCCACAAGCCCACCTCAATATTGGCATCGAGTAGAACTTAGCGACGACGCACAATTCAACATTAACTTCTGGTCTGAGAAAGAGACTAAGAAGATGTTCAACACCAGAAAGTAAGATCCATTCAATATTGATGAACTTATAAGCAAGCTACTTCGTAATGTGATTTTCAGTGTTCATAAGTGAAGAAAAAGACCAAATAACCATAGTAATTACAGTGACTAATGGTGATAGACAAGACAAAAAAACTCTAGCACACTGAACAGAGTTGCAGGGCATGTTGACCTATCGAGCTGATTTTTGCAGCCGTTTGTGGGTTATTTATACAAGGCAGAGAATTCGAGGTGTAGCTCGCCTACATGAGAATTCGATAACGCTGTAGAAAGGAACCACAAACACTGCCCGAAGGGTTCGGCTAAAATCGTTTTACTCTTTGTTGAGAGGGTTTTGCTTAGAATGACTAGGCGGCAAACCTCTCGTCGCGATTAAAACGATTTTATCTCGAACAAAACTTAACCGCGAAAGGTCAACATGCCCTTGTTTTAATCCCGTTTCAAAGAATGAATCAGTGGGTTATTTATATTTTAGGTAAGAGAGGAAGCCATGCTCAACATTGCTTTTTTTAGCTCAAAATCATACGACGAAAAATCATTTGAACTGGCAAAAGGCGAACTCAACGCCGAGTTCCATTTTCACGATTTTCGCCTCACTACAACAACAGCAAAAATGGCGCACGACAACGAAGTCGTTTGTGCGTTTGTAAACGACGACCTATCGCGAGATGTGCTAGAGATTCTAGCGAAAGGCGGCACTAAGCTGATTGCAATGCGCTGTGCCGGTTTTGATAAAGTCGATTTAGATGCAGCCAAAGAGTTTGGTCTGCAAGTGGTTCGCGTTCCGGCTTACTCACCAGAATCGGTAGCAGAACACACGGTTGGCATGATGATGTGTTTGAACCGTAAACTACACAAAGCATACCAACGCACTCGTGATGCGAACTTCTCTCTTGAGGGTTTGGTTGGCTTTAACTTCCACGGTAAAACTGTTGGTGTGATCGGCTCTGGCAAAATTGGGCTAGCAACCATGCGTATTCTGAAAGGTTTAGGCATGAACATCCTATGCTACGACCCATACCCGAACCCATTGGCAAAAGAACTGGGCGCTAAATACGTTGAGCTCGACGAGCTTTACCAAGAATCTGACGTGA
This sequence comes from Vibrio sp. 10N.239.312.C11, assembly GCF_041466065.1. Classification (NCBI taxonomy): domain Bacteria; kingdom Pseudomonadati; phylum Pseudomonadota; class Gammaproteobacteria; order Vibrionales; family Vibrionaceae; genus Vibrio; species Vibrio sp. 10N.239.312.C11. The sequence continues at coordinate 106,007 of NZ_JBFSRZ010000008.1, read as the reverse complement.
TTTCTCTGCATTGCCCAATGAGTAAAGAGAACTACCACCTGTTGGATGCAACGGCATTTGAGAAAATGAAAGATGGCGTGATGATCGTCAACACCAGCCGTGGTGAACTACTGGATTCAACCGCAGCAATCGAAGCGTTGAAACAAAGCAAGATTGGCGCGCTTGGCCTTGATGTCTACGACAACGAGAAAGAGTTGTTCTTCCAAGACAAATCTAACGATGTGATTGTGGATGACGTATTCCGTCGCTTATCTGCTTGTCATAACGTATTGTTCACAGGTCACCAAGCCTTCCTGACTAAAGATGCTCTGTTCAACATTGCCAATACAACGCTAAATAGTGTTGATGCCTTCTTTACAGGCAACAACAGCGGTAACGAACTCGTTTAATAGCAGATTGAGTTAATAGCTGGCTGAGTTAATAACAGACCAGATCTACAAACACAAAGCCACGCTATTCCTAAGTGAACAGCGTGGCTTTTTCGTTTATCCAGTATTCTAAAACCGTTCCTAGACGCAGAAATGACAATCTTCGGTGTCTAAACCATACACGCCTTTTCGAATAGCAAGGTGCTCTTCCCCTGCTTTAACCCCCATCTCATAACCGGCATCAAGCGTTGATTGATCCATAGTGAGTCGCTTAACCGCAAACGCTTCTGGCGGCGCAATCACCTTGATGGTCGCATCTTTTGGAGGGTTACGAATGAACTCCAGAGACTGGTTGTAGTTTTCGGCACGCACCGCCATCGACTCTGCAATATTAGGGAATTTCTTTAACAGCTTTTTCAGCATCCACTGATACTTCTGCGGCTTCATTCGGTAGCTTAATGGGTGAGAAAGAATAACGGTAATGTCTCGTGCACCACGACGATAGGCTTCGCGAACCGGAATAGAGTCGGCTACACCACCATCGGTATAGCAACCACCAGAGAAGCACGGTGTTTCACGGTAAGCGATAGGTAGAGCTGTTGTTGCTTCAACCACGTTAGAAAGGTTTTCTGGCTTGATGTGATAGTAGTCTGCACTGCCAGTATCGACGTTAGTTACAGCAGCAATTAAAGGAACACTTGAGAACAGCTCACCACAATCCAGTGGATAACGTTGGTTAGATTCATCCCACAACCACTTAACGTCGACCAAATTGCCACCTTTAGCAAAGCGAGCAGGGTTAAAGAACGTTTTATCGGTCGCCATAGTGGTGATCACGTTGTAGCTACGCTTCGGAGCTTGAGATAAGTAACCAACCAAATTGGACACACCTGCTGATACGCCGATGGCAAAATCATAAGGACGGAAATCGTCTTGCATAAAGGCGTCCAACACTCCGGCAGCGAAGATGCCTCTCATTGCCCCACCTTCAACGATTAATGCGCTCTTACTCATCTCAAACTCTTCTACTTTATAAACTGATAGTCGTAGAATAATCCGATCGTTCTTACAAAGATAATGGGATAAATTTATCAATTCGATAGGTAAAAACTATCAATGTGAATAGTTCAACTTTTCAATGATTTAGGGTTGCTTGATGATCAGCGAGATCAAAAAAGGCCGTTGAGTGATTCACTCAACGGCCTTTCATTTAACTAATCAAACTTATTGATTACGACTTAAATTCGCTTACATCGATTTCAAGTAGCTTACCAATGCCTTCACCGTAAGCTGGATCGGCTTTGTAACAGTGTCTTAGGTGACGCAGTTGAATCTCTTTAGGCACGCCGCCTAGGTTACGCGCTGTGTTATCAAACAGAATCGCTTGTTTTTCTGGTGTCATTAGACGGAACAGATCACCCGGTTGCGAGAAGTAATCTTCATCTTCGCGGTGATCCCAATGCGCTGCAGCACCATCTAGGCTCAATGCCGGTTCTGCAAAGTCTGGTTGCTCTGCCCATTGGCCCTCGTTGTTTGGCTCATAGCCCAATGTGCTACCAAAGTTACCATCGACACGCATCGCACCATCACGGTGGTAGCTGTGTACAGGACAACGAGGTGCGTTCACTGGGATATGCTGATGGTTAACACCCAAACGGTAGCGCTGTGCATCACCGTAAGCAAACAGACGGCCTTGTAGCATCTTGTCTGGTGAGAAGCTAATACCCGGAACCACGTTTGCCGGGTTGAATGCAGACTGCTCAACTTCAGCGAAGAAGTTTTGTGGGTTACGGTTCAATTCAAACTCACCTACTTCAATCAATGGATAATCTGCGTGCGGCCAGATCTTAGTTAGATCGAACGGGTTGTATGGCACTTTTGCCGCATCCGCTTCTGGCATCACTTGTACTTTCAGTGTCCATTTAGGGAAGTCTTGATTATCAATGCTGTCTAGCAGATCACGTTGATGACTTTCGCGGTCATCGCCGATCACTTGTGCCGCTTCTGCATCAGACAAGTTCTTAATACCTTGCTGAGATTTGAAGTGGAACTTAACCCAGAAACGTTCGTTGTCTGCATTAATAAAGCTGAATGTATGGCTACCAAAACCATGCATATGACGGTAAGTAGCAGGGATACCACGATCACTCATCACGATGGTAATTTGGTGTAGAGCTTCCGGCAAAGAAGTCCAGAAATCCCAGTTGTTCTTCGCACTGCGCATGTTAGTGCGCGGGTCACGCTTAACCGCATGGTTTAGATCTGGGAACTTGAGAGGATCACGAAGGAAGAATACTGGCGTGTTGTTACCCACCATGTCCCAGTTACCTTCTTCAGTATAAAACTTCAATGCAAAGCCACGGATATCACGCTCAGCATCGGCAGCGCCACGCTCACCCGCCACCGTTGTAAAACGTGCAAACAGGTCGGTCTTTTTGCCTATTTCAGAAAACAGTTTTGCCTTGGTGTATTTGGTAATGTCATGCGTAACAGTAAATGTACCGTAAGCGCCTGAACCTTTCGCGTGCATACGACGCTCTGGAATGACTTCGCGGTCAAAATGCGCCATCTTTTCTAAAAACCAAACATCTTGAAGAAGTTGAGGACCGCGCTTACCCGCAGTTTGAACATTCTGGTTATGAGCAACAGGACAACCCGCAGCTGTAGTTAGTTTTTTACTCATGATCTATTCCTTAAGGTCCAAAGGTGCAGCAATAGTGAGTGCACCTTGATATTTATACTGGCTTCCTTTCAAAAGCCCCTAAAATATTATGGATATAGAATAGACCTCTAATGGTATAAAATATAATCGTTTCTATTTATCGTTGCTATCTATAAAACCTATCGAACCATGATGTTAAGTAACCAATTGTCAAACCTCACTTTATTTCAAGATCGCATGGCCTACTTTCAGAGTCGCAGCGATATTTCTCGCCGTTCTGGTAAGGTTTAGTTCGGCTTCTAGCAGAACTTGGTCAAGTGACTGAGGAGAACGAACCGTACCAAACAAGCTGTTCATTTCACCATAAAGTGCTTCTACTTCTGTTCCCAGTGAGCCAGCAATGCCTATGATCGGAATGCCTTGTAAGCTCGCTCGTTTAGCAATGCCATAAGGCGTTTTCCCTTGCAGAGTTTGGTTGTCCATCTGCCCTTCGCCAGTAATCACCAAATCGGCACCTTTCAATAGATCATCAGCTTGCAAAACATCGAGCACCATCTCAATGCCGGGTTTAATTTGGATATTGAATAACAAACCAAGCCCCATCGGCGTACCACCAGCTGCGCCATAACCCACGCGCTTGTAAGCAGGCTCATCGCCACCGACATAACCTTGCGTTTCTGCAACTTGAGAAAAATTCTCAAGCGCCTTATCAAGCATTAAGACTTGTTCAGGTGTCGCTCCTTTTTGCGGACCAAATATATAGCTGGCACCGTTATCACCACACAATGGATTATCCACATCGCACGCCACAATCAACTCAATATCGGAGCAACGAGAATCGACGCCTGTAAGATCAATTGAAGCCAAATCCGCTAGCACAGCGCCACCTCGGCTGAGCTCTTGCCCTGCACGATCAAGCAATTTACCACCTAACGCTTGTACAATGCCTGCACCACCATCATTGGTCGCACTGCCACCCAAGCCAAGAATAATCGTTTGAGCGCCCTGCTCTATCGCTTCCAAAATCAGCTGCCCTGTTCCAAAAGACGAAGCAATCAAAGGATCACGCTGTTCTGGTTTCAGCAAGTCTAAACCAGACGCAGCAGCTATCTCTATCAAAGCCGTTTTATTTGGGTTCTGAGCCGACGGTTCTAACATCGCCCATTCAGCACCAACCAACTCACCCAATGGCCCTTCAACTTGATGGGTTCGCTTTTGTCCGGCTAAACCTTGTAGCAATATATCTACCGTACCTTCGCCACCATCGGCCAGAGGTAAAGTCACATAGTCAGCGTCAGGAAAGATTTCACGAAAGCCCTTTTCAATACACGCCGCCACCGATACCGCCGATAAAGATTCTTTAAACGAGTCTGGTGCAATAACAATTTTCATAGAAGCTGGCTCCAATACTTCACAAATATCTACCAAGCAATAGTACAAAAACAACAAAACCACTATATAGAAGACGGGTCAACTGTGCGTACTTCCCTCTCCGAATTTGACCAACACCTCAGATTTCACCGCCACTATTTTATATTCAGTAAAGTTACGGTTGGTTAATAACCCATCTTTTGACAAGTTTAATCCCGCCAAATTGTCGAATTTCACCTCAATTAGTCGTAGAAACCAGATCCTGAACACGCTTTTTGTTTCGCATTGCGGAATCTTTAAATCTTTTTGTTCCACTTTTTAACCAGTTAACAGTTATTAGAGAAAAACTTAATAAGGAAATATTTCGTAACTTTGCTCACAGAATTTTTTCGGAATAAAAACAATAATTGATTCCGTATTATGGAATTCAAATTATCGGAGAACACAGATGCCTTTAGTATCAACAGAAAAACTACAACAAGAATACGAACGAATCCTTTTAGCTCGCGACATGAAGCCAGAGATGGCAACCAAGCTTGCGGCTGGTTTTGTTGAGATGGCAAACGAAGGCACATACTCACATGGCATCAACCGTTTTCCTGTATTCATTGACCAAGTAGATAAAGGTCAAATCAAACTCAATGCAGAACCAGAATGCGTTAACAGCATGGGTGCACTCGAGCAATGGGATTGTAACTACGGTCCTGGCGTTCTTAACGGTCTTATCTGTGCAGAACGTGCCATGGAATTGGCTCGTGACTACGGCATTGGCATGGTCGGTATGCGTAATTCTAACCACTGGATGCGTGGCGGTGCTTACGTATTGAAAATGGCTCGCGAAGGTTTTGCAGGAATTGCATCAACCAACTCAATCGCAGTGATGCCAGCATGGGGTGGTAAAGATCACCGTGTTGGTTCAAACCCTCTCATCATGGCGGTTGCGGGCGATCCACCGGTGGTTGTTGACTGTTCAATGAGCCAATTTTCTTACGGCCAACTACAAAACTTCGTGCTTGCTGACAAAGAACTACCTGTTGTTGGTGGCTTTGACAACGAAGGTGAACTCACTAAAGACCCGCATGTACTGTGGGAAAACAAACGCCTACTTCCAATGGGTTTCTGGAAAGGTTCATCAATGGCAATCGTACTTGACATGATGCTAACGGCAATCACTGGCGGCCACTCAGTACCAGCGCTGACTGAAGATATGGGTGGTGAGTTTGGTGTATCTCAATTCCTTATCGCTATCGACTTAAGCAAGACAATGGATCAAAGCACTTACGCACAAGAGATGAAGCGCATCCGCGATTACGTGCTTGAGTCAGAGCCTGCAGAAACGGGTTCAGTGATGATTGCTGGTTCTGAAATTGAAAACTTCATTAAGAAACACGAAGCAGCTGGCGGCATTGAAATTAACGATGGAATTTGGGAACAAATTACGTCTCTGTAATTAGCCAAAGGTAGGGAAAGCGTTATGCAAAGTGTATTAAAGAGTATTTGGAAAAGTATCGATGTCATCATGGCGGTCATTCTGACCTGTATGGTTGCGCTCGTATTTACTAACGTAGTTTTACGTTATGGCTTTTCTTCTGGTCTTCGTCCCTCTGTAGAACTATCTCGCCTTGGTCTTGTATGGGTTGTCATGCTCGGTGCTGCCGTTGTGCTGCGCCGAGGTGAACACCTCGCTGTTGCGGAATTTTCTGAACGACTTTTCCCAAAAGCAGTACCCGTATTAAGACGTATCTGCTGGGTAATAGTACTGATTTCTGTCGGCATGCTTTACGTCGGTTCATACCGTCAAATGATGTCTAACTGGTCAGATATTTCTCAGCTTACAGGGCTTCCTTCAGCATTATTTTACTTAGCCGGTGTGGTGTCAGGTTTGTTAATGGGCGTGATTGCCTTTATGCGAATCTTCAAGCCCGACTGGCAGCTAGATAGCTTAGATGAGGAGAAAGAATAATGACGTTAGCCATTTTCTTATCGGTATTGATTGTCTCAATCTTACTTGGTCTTCCTGTTGCGTTTGCACTGTTATTGTCTTCAATGGCGCTGATGCTTCACATGGACTTCTTTAGTGCAGACATTCTTGCGCAGTCTTTAATTAATGGTGTCGACAGCTTCACTCTGCTTGCCATTCCATTCTTCCTCATTGCGGGTGAAGTAATGGCATCGGGTGGTTTGTCGCAGCGTATTGTTCGCCTAGCAACCACTTACGTGGGACACCGTCAAGGTGGCTTAGGTTACGTTGCAATCATGACTTCGGTACTGCTTGCTGGTCTCTCTGGCTCAGCTGTAGCTGATGCAGCAGCCTTGGTCAGTATTCTTTACCCAATGATGAAAGCAGCGAAATACCCAGAAGCACCTTCAATGGGCTTACTTGCTTCAGGCGGTATCATCGCACCCGTTATTCCACCTTCAATCCCTCTGATCCTTGTAGGTGTTGCTGGCGGTATCTCGATCAAAAACCTATTCCTAGGCGGCATCGTTCCTGGCCTGTTAATGGGTATGACATTGATGTTTGTGTGGCGCTGGACGGTTCGTAAAGAAAACTTAGAAACGTCTGAACGTGCAACAAAGGCTGAAAAACGCGCTGCACTTAAAGATGGCGTATGGGCATTGATGTTACCAGTCATCATCATTGTCGGTATTCGCTTTGGTATTTTTACACCGACAGAAGCCGCTGTAGTCGCCGCCACTTACGCTATTTTCATCTCAACGTTTGTTTATAAAGAACTCACTATTAAGAAGTTCTACCACATCGTACTCAACGCTGGTCGCTCGACCGCAATGGTTATGTTCTTGGTGGGTTGTGCAATGGTCGCTGCGTGGTTAATTACTGTTGCTCAGCTTCCTCAACAACTCGCAGAAATGTTAGGTCCACTGGTGGATAGCCCACGCCTATTAATGGCAGTAATTATGTTGCTCGTACTTTGTGTCGGCATGGTTATGGACTTGAGCCCAACGATTCTAATCCTTGTACCCCTTTTAATGCCTGTCATCAAGATGGCTGGGATTGACCCAACGTACTTCGGCCTACTGTTCGTTATCAACTGTTCAATTGGCTTGATTACGCCTCCTGTAGGCACCGTACTAAACGTAGTGTGTGGTGTAGCGAGAGTACCAATGTCGACTGCAGTGAAAGGTGTATTGCCCTTCATCGCGGCTTACATGGCTCTGCTCACACTGTTTGTCATCTTCCCAAGCATTATCACTGTGCCAATGTCGTTTGTCATTGGTTAATCCTCGACGGAGAAAATAATAATGAAAACCCTACTAAAACTTACTCTACTCGCTTCGACTATCGCAATGAGCTCTAGCGCTTTTGCCGCTACGACTCTAAAACTGGCGCACGCTGCACCAGAGTCGGATTTGCAACAAGACCTATCTTTGTTCTTTAAGAAAGAAGTAGAAGCTCGTTCAAACGGCGAAATCAAAGTAAACATCTACCCACAAGGTCAATTGGGCAGTGATAAGCAAATGATCGATGGTTCACGTGCTGGCATCGTCGATTTAGCGATGGTTGGCTTGAACAACTACAACGGCCTAATGCCTGAATCAGCGGCCTTCACTCTGCCGTTCATGTTCCCAGATCGTCAAACAGCATACAAAGTACTGGACGGCGAGCCGGGTAAAGAAGTGTTAGCGAACTTTGAAAAATTCGGTCTTAAAGGTCTTGGTTTCCCTGAAAATGGTTACCGCAACATGACCAACAACGAAAAACCTATTCGTGTTCCTTCAGATGTTGAAGGCCTACAAATGCGTGTGAATGGCTCGAAAGCGCTAAACGACATGTTCAATGAGCTCGGTGCTAACCCGCAGCAGCTTCCAGTATCTGAACTTTATACTGCACTTGAAACAGGCGTTGTTGACTCTCAAGACCACCCAATTTCTGTAACGCTGTCTTTCAAGTTTGATGAAGTACAAAAATACCTAAGCCTTACACAACATGCTTACTCACCATTAGTTCTAACAATGAACCTACGCAAGTTCGACAAGCTAACTGAAGATGAGCAAAAGATTATCGAAGAAGTTTCTGCTGAAGCCGTAGCAATGCAACGTGAGCTAAGCATCCAGAAAGAAGACAAGATGATTGCTCAACTAGAAGCAAACGGCATGCAAGTAAACCGTGACGTTGATGGTGCTGCTTTCCAACAAGCTATCCAACCAGTTTGGAGCGCTTACATCGAGAAAAATGGCGATGTGATGATCAACAAGATCAAACTAGCAGCTAAGTAACGTAATTGAGTGCGATTGCCTAGTCCTCTTTTTTAGCTAGGGAATTTAGCTAGGCAATCCGCTCGTCATTCACTCAATACAACATGGGCAAACACAATGTCTCAAGAACAAAAAACATACCAAGAATTAAAAGAACGCGTGTTCGCAGCAAACTTGCAACTTCCTAAATATGGCTTAGTGACTTTCACTTGGGGCAATGTCTCTGAAATCGACCGCGAACGTGGCGTGATTGCAATAAAACCGTCAGGTGTTGAATACGATGTAATGACGGCAGATGACATCGTTGTTCTCGATTTAGAAGGCAACCGCCTTGAAGGCAAGCTGAACCCTTCAAGCGACACGGCTACGCACATTGAGCTTTACAAAGCCTTCCCAACCATTGGCGGCATCGTTCACACACACTCTCGTAATGCAACAATCTGGGCACAAGCCGGGCGAGACATTCCAGCGCTTGGAACCACACACGCCGATTACTTCTACGGTGATGTGCCTTGTACTCGCCTACTAACAAAAGCTGAGATTGAGTCAGATTACGAGAAAAACACAGGCTTGGTGATCATCGAAGAATTCAACCAACGTGATATCGACCCGCAAGCAATGCCAGGTGTCATCATCGCAGGCCACGCACCATTTACATGGGGCAAGGATGGTTCAGATGCAGTGCACAATGCAGTGGTAATGGAAGAGATTGCTGCCATGGCAACAGCCACTCGCGCTATCAGTCCAGAAGTAGCGATTCAACCTGAGCTGCTAGATAAACACTACAACCGTAAACACGGCAAGAACTCATACTACGGACAGAAGTAAGGCCTCGCACATGCATAAGTCATCACCGCATAAGTCCTATAAACATAAATTGGATAAGCACAAGCTATTGGCGTTAGATCTCGATGGGACGGTGCTCAACTCGCAGCACACGATTAGCCAAGAGTTAGTCGAAGCCATCAAGCAAGTCGCTCAACACACTCATGTGGTTATCGTTACGGGTCGCCATCATGTCGCGGCAAAACCTTATTACGATCAGCTTGGTTTATCGACGCCAATAATTTGTTGCAATGGCACTTACATCTTTGATTACCAGAACGATACGGTCATTCAAGAAAACGCAATCGACAAAGAAATTGCGGCTGAGTTTATCACCCTATCTCAAGCTCATGATCTGAAAATGGTGATGTATGTGCGTGATGCAATGCTCTACTCGAGAGCACGCCCTATTGAATACATGGAAGCGCTACTGACGTGGTCTCAAACCTTTCCAGAAAGCCAGCGACCAAACATTCAAAAGGTCGACGACTTCCAACATGAAGCACAAATTTCAGAGTATGTGTGGAAGTTTGTCGTTGAAGGTGAAGTAAACACATTCGCAGAGATTCCTTTTGTGAAAGAGAACTTCAACGGCGAACGATCTTGGATTGATCGTGTCGATTTCGCAGCAACAGGTAATAGCAAAGGTAATGCATTGACTCGCTACATTGAGCCGCTCGGTATCAGCCTAGAGCAGTGTGTCGCGATTGGTGATAACCACAATGACATTTCGATGCTTAAAGCAGCAGGACTTGGCATCGCAATGCAAAACGCAGATGACACCGTAAAAAGCTCAGCCAACCTAATCACGCCCAAAAACAATGATGATAAGACAGGGTTAGCGACGCTTTTACAAGACCTATTTAGTGCCCATTAATTTAAAGCATTGGCTTAATTAAGCTGTTTATATTTAAAGAGAATTTTTATGTTAGTCGGAAATACTCAACCTACGCAGATCAGCAAGTCGTACCCTGTCGTTATTCAAAACGTGCTTGAGTACTTGAACAGTCTCGACCAAGAAAAACTCGCATTAGGTCGCCATGAACTCCCTGGTTTTGATTCAAAACAGGCATGGTTTGTTGTATTGGAATATGGCAAAGAGCCTCTAGGAAACTTCCAACCTGAAGTCCATAAATACCATTCTGACTTGCAGATCATTCTCGAAGGTTCTGAAGTGATGGCATGGGCTATAGACACTGGCGAACACAGCAACGCACAACCTTATAACCAAGAACGTGACCTTCAGTTTTACGAATACCCGGGGGTTGAGCTCAGCTTCATTCATGCAAAACGCAATCAATTTTATTTATTCACGCCAAATATCGTGCATATCACCAATATTGAAAATGATGACAGCCAACCGGTAAGAAAACTGGTGGTGAAGATTCACAACGATTTACTGGAAGCCAAATAATGAATTACTACATTGGAATTGATTCTGGCGGCACTTTTATGAAAGCCGCGTTGTTTAACGCAAAAGGTGAACAACAAGGTCTTGCCCGCGTATCGGCGAGCGTCATCAACGAAAAACAAGGTTGGGTAGAACGCGACCTAAACGCACTATGGGGTAACGCTGTCGATGTCATTAAGCAGCTTTTAGAGACCACAAAAGTAGAACCGACCTCTATCAAAGGCTTGAGCATTTCAGCCCAAGGCAAAGGCGTTTACCTTCTTGATAAAGAGGGACAAAACCTCGGCCACGGCATTATGTCTTCTGACTCGCGTTCACTGCCTATCGTTAAAGAGTGGCTAGAACAGGGTAAAGCAAAAGAGATCTATCCAACCACACTGCAAACACTGTGGACAGGTCACCCTGTATCGATTATTCGCTGGATCAAAGAAAACGATGCCGAACGATACAACAACATTGGCGCAGTGATGATGTCTCACGACTACCTTCGATATCGCTTAACGGGCGAAGTCGCAGCAGAACTGACCAATATTTCAGAAAGTAATTTTTTCAACTCCATCACTGGTGAGTATGACAAAGCACTTTTGGAAACCTTTGGCATCGAAGAAATTTGGGATGCGCTACCACCCGTTGTAAAACCTCAACAGCAAGCAGGGAAAATCACTGCGGCCGTTGCTAATGAAACCGGACTAGCAATAGGTACGCCGGTGTTCGGCGGTTTGTTTGATGTTGTGTCTACCGCGATCTGTTCTGGAATCAACTCTTCAGAAGATACCCTGAATTACGTGATGGGCACATGGGCGGTCACGTCTGGTATCTCAAAACAAGTGACTCAAGAATCACACAATTTTGTTTACGGCCATTACGCCGTCGATAACGAATACATCATTCACGAAGCGAGCCCGACTTCTGCGGGTAACTATGAATGGTTCGCCGACTACCTTGGTGAAAATGGCGAGCTTAACCACCAGCAAAATCAAGCGTTAGTCGAAGCATTAGATCCGGCATCAAGCAGTATCTACTTTGTGCCATTCCTTTACGGTTCAAACCAAGGGCTTGGCCTAAAGTCAGGCTTCTATGGTCTGCAATCGCACCATACTAAAGGGCACCTAATTCAAGCCATTTGGGAAGGCATTTTATTCTGTCACAACATTCACCTAGAACGTATGCGTCAGCGTTTTCCAAAAGCCAACAGACTAAAAGTGACAGGCGGCCCTGCATCTAGCCCTGTATGGATGCAAATGCTGGCTGACCTTACCGGCATGACCGTTGAAATATCAGACGTGGATGAAACCGGCTCATTAGGTGCCGCAATGATGGCAATGGTCGGCGCAGGTGAGTTCGCTTCATTAGAAGAATGTACTCAAGCCATCACTAATTCTACGTCACGTGTCGAGCCGAATCCTGAACACTACGACATATACCAAAAGAAATATAAGCACTATCAAAGACTGGTGCAGTTGTTTAAACAATTTGAGGATGAAATAGATGTCTAGCACTGTATTAAAACCATCTAAACCACTGCTACAAATGGCTCTCGATGCCACAGATATCGACACGGCATTAGCCTCAATAGAGCATGTTGCAGATAAGTTAGATGTAATTGAAATCGGGACGATTTTAGCCTTCGCCCACGGCGTAGATAGCGTAAGAATCCTACGAGAAAAATACCCAAATCACATCATTGTCTGTGACATGAAAATCACCGATGCCAGCGCCATTTTAACGCGTCTAGCGATGGGTGCCGGCGCTAACTGGGTAACAGTAAGTGCAGCAGCACACATCGAAACTATTCGTTCAGCGAAGAAAGTAACGGATGAATTCGACGGCGAAGTGCAAATTGAGCTGTATGGACACTGGACAATGGAAGATGCGCAAGCTTGGGTCGACATGGGCATTAAACAAGCAATTTATCACCGTTCTCGTGATGCGGAACTTGCTGGTGTGAGCTGGACCGAAGAAGATTTGATAAAAATGCAGAAATTATCGGATATTGGAATTGAACTATCCATTACTGGTGGTATTGTTCCTGACGATCTGCATTTGTTTAAGAATCTGTCTGCGAAATCGTTTATTGCTGGCCGAGCGTTAGCTGGTAGCAATGGACGTGACATCGCAGAAAACTTCCATACTGAAATAGGTAAACACTGGTAGCACATATATGAGTGAGCAAATTAAATCGTTGTCTAAAGCACTGACCGTATTGGAATTCCTTGGGAATTATCCTAATGGCGTTTCGCTACAAAAAGTGTCTGAAGGGACTGGCTTCAACAAGTCATCTGTCCACCGTATTTTAGCAACATTTGAAGACTCTGGTTATGTTGCTCAAATGTGTTCAGGTAAAGAATATCGCTTAACAATGAAGTTGGTTCAGCTTGGACACGCTGCTATCAACTCTGATGTCACTGGCACCGTTAAGCCATACCTATCTGAGCTACTCGACGATGTGAATGAAACGGTTAACTTCCTCTCTTTTGATGCTGACAACATCATTTTTAAAGACAAGTTTGAACCCGTTAATTCTTCCTTTAGAACTCGAACCTACGTAGGGCTGCATTCTCCAATGTACTGCTCAGCGGCAGGAAAATGTTACCTAGCATTTAGCTCTGACAGCGTTCGAGAAACCTATTGGAAACGCAATGTCAGCACAATGAAGCCGTTAACTGAAAACACGATTCTCGACAAGTCTCAGTTTTTTGGTGTTCTCGATAAAATTAAGAGCCGTGGTTATGCGCTCGATGATGAAGAGAACGAAGCGGGTATTTCTTGTGTTGCTGTCCCTATTTTTGACAAGAACAATTCTCCTGTATACGCGGTTAGCGTCTCTTCGCTTACGCCAAAAATGAAAGCTCTCGGCTACGAAGAGATCGCTAGTAGAATTCAAGACATAACAACGCGTATAGAACAACAACTCTTTTAAGGAAAAAGAATGTTTGATTCTAAAAACAAATTCAGATTAGGTATTTACGAAAAAGCGATGCCAACCACCCTTACATGGGAAGAGCGTTTGATTCACGCTAAAGAAGCTGGCTTCGACTTTGTAGAAATTTCAGTGGATGAAACCGATGAGCGACGTGCTCGTTTAGATTGGTCAGACGAAGAAATTTATGAGCTTCGCCGTCTATGTGAAAAGCACCAAATGCCTTTCCAATCAATGTGCCTAAGCGCACACCGTAAGTTTCCGTTTGGCTCAATGGATGATGCTATTCGCACTGAATCGCTGATCATCATGGAAAAAGCGATTTCATTGGCTTATAAGCTTGGTATTCGCTGTATTCAAATGGCGGGCTACGATGTGTATTACGAACCGCAATCGGCTGAAACTCACGCTCGCTTCATTGAAGGCATGCAACAAGCCACCAAAATGGCAGAACGTGCAGGCATCATGTTAGGTGTAGAGATCATGGATACTCCGTACCTCAATTCATTAAGTAAGTTTGAAGTGCTTAAGCGCGAGATCCCATCACCTTACTTCATGGCTTACCCAGATGTCGGTAATATTTCTGGTTGGAACTACGACGTGTGTACCGAACTAAAGCTAAGCCGTGATCACCTAGTACAAGTCCACCTTAAAGACACGCTACGAGTTTCAGAGACCTGTAAAGGTCAGTTCAGAGATCTGGTGATTGGTGAAGGCCAAGTCGACTTCCCAGCTATTTTCAAAACACTCGCTGAAATTGATTACAGCGCGCCATTAGTGATTGAAATGTGGGCTCAAAATGACAACTGGTTCGAAGATATCAAACAAGCAAAAGCAACGTTGAAATCTATCGCTAACCAATCTGGCTTTGAACTGTAAGGAAACGACCATGACAATTTTTCGCACCGCTTTTTTTGAAGCCGATTTAACTGAAGAACAAAAGCAAGACTTCTACCAATACATGGAAAACGAAGTCGCGCCTATTATTCGCACATTCCCGAACAACCAAGGGTTAACGCTGAATAAGCCTGAAGCGATTGAAGCTGAAAGCCATAAAAACCTACTGCTGATGATGCAGCACAGTTACGAGAACGAGTCAGCAATGGCTGCTGCTTTAGATTCTGAGCAACGAATCAAAAGTATGCATGCGACCAAAGTGATTATTGAGAAATACAACATTCATGTTCATCACATCAATTTCGTTCGTGATTAACAGCTTAATAGGCAATACACCGTAAAGTCTCAATCGAAAAGCAGAAGATCATCTTCTGCTTTTTTTATCGCTATCAATAAGGAATCACTATGAGAGTATTCCCGTTAAAAGATGCCCCACTGGTCTTACTGTCTCTGATATTTTTTATCTGGGGTTTAATTACCGTTTCAAGTAACTCGCTAATTCCACATTACAAAGAAGCTTTCTCTCTCGACTATAAAATGGCGATGCTATTTCCCATGGCCTTCTTTATCACCCGAATTACGGTGTCGCTTCCAACGTCATTTGTCATGGCAAAAATTGGCTATAGAACTACGCTGAAGTTCTGCTTGATATGGTGCCTTCTGGGCTGTCTAGCCATGGCATATTTAGTGCGAGGAGAAGAGCTTGTTCCAACACTCATTGGGATCTTATTGATGGCCTCAGGTGTGTCAGCAATTCAAGTAGTGAGTTCACCTTACGTATCACTTCTCTCGACACCCGATAAGAGTGTTATACGTCAAAGTGTGGCAACAGCATCTAACTCCGTTGGCACTGTGCTTGGTCCGCTAGTGCTTACCGCTGTCATTCTCGTGGCTACAAGTTTTAACGTCGACAACACCGCCCATCAAGTTTCGTATCTGTTCTTATTCATCGCCCTGTTCTTTTTCGGCTTACTGGTATTTTTTAGCAAAATGACGCTTCCAGATATCAAACCAAAACAGATGACTGGCTTTTGGCGAGGGTTAAGGCTTCTAATTAAAAATCAGCAGTTTATGAAATTAGCGTTGGTACTGTTGCTGTACATCGGTGTAGAGGTCAGTTTTGGTACTTTTACTATTGTGTATCTTGCCGACCAGCAATATGGCGACCTTGGTTTGGTCTTCGCAACACAGATCATCGCTCTTTATTGGGTATTAATGTTTGTTGGAAGAGTGTTATTCGCCAAGTTTGGAAACACTGTAAACAAGCACTATCTCTTCTCACTGTCTTGCGTTATTGCAGCTTTGATTAGTGCCGTTGCGGTCTATCAAAATTATGTTTGGATTGGCTATTTGATGCTTGTCGTAGGGTTATGTAATTCAGCACTCTACCCTATCATTTACGCACAAGCGCTACATGCATCAGGTAAGCAAAACTCACAAGGGGCAGCAATTCTCATTATGTGTTCAATTGGAGGGGTTGTTTTACCATTCGTACAGGCGAGTTTGATTGATGAGCTTTCGCTGAGTACGAGTTATATTGCGCCCGCATTAGCGTATGTATTAATGATAGTTTTGTACTGGTCTAGTTTAAAGCATCGTGCTTAAACCGTTGATTTAGAAAAGTAACTTGGTTTAGTCAATCACTTGATTCAGTCACTAAGTCGATGACTAAAAAGTCGGCCTGATTGGCCTAGAAGATAGAGAAAGTGAACTGGAGAAAGATAAGGAAATGAATTTGGTGCTTCTGACGTTAGTTTGAATCAGTGAGTGGCTAATCACCACCACTGATCACACTTAACGCGGGTTATTTAAGAAATTAAACCCAAGCAGAAGCAACAAGTAGGATAATTGCACCCATGATAACGGTAGACTTAGCAAAAAATAGAACTTCATTCATTACTGAAGGTTTTGCTAGTGATACGTTGTTTTCATTCGTGATTACTGTAGCGTTCATACTGTGTTCTCATCGTTATGTGATCTGAGGTCAATTTTGCGCCGTTATGTGACCAAAGTCAATATTAACTGTAGTTTTATTACACAATGAAAAAGATATAACTGAAGAGAACTCCAACAACGCAACCTCCCCTGACTCCACGTAGTTTTCCATTAAATCAACATCTATTAGATACAAAAAAGCCCGAAGCCTGATACACAGAACACTTCGAGCCTTTATACAGCAGTAGATACACTACTTAATTCAATTGAGCTAACTCCGCTCGCATTGAATCGATAGCTTGTTGATAATCTTCACTATCAAAAATAGCAGAGCCCGCAACGAACATATCGGCACCCGCTTCAGCAATCTCTTTTATGTTGTTAACTTTCACACCACCGTCGACTTCTAAACGAATATTTCGACCTGATTCATTAATGCGCGATCTGATTGAACGCAGCTTAGTTTCAGATCTCAGGTCCGCTACCCACTTCCAAACCATTCGCTGGAACAAACTTAGTTATCTGCCCGTTTTCAACCATGTAGCAATCCATGCCTGCCGATGTCGCTGCGTGCTGGCCTATAATCGTATCTTCAAACACCACACAATCGCTCGGTTCAAGCTCTAACTGGCTAGCGACTTTCAGAAAAGTATCTGGGTTAGGTTTGTGATTTTCTACGTCATCGGAAGTCACAATCGTACGTATCATTGATGGGATATCGGTCGTCTTTAAAATCGCCCTTGCATGCTTGGCTTGAGCACCAGTGCCGATGCCTATCTTTTTCAACTGATACTGTTGCTGTAAGAGTGCGTATGTCTCTGGAATAACATCCCCTTTGTGCTCAATAGCCTCAAAGTTAGCGATTTTGTCCGAAGTAATTTGTTGAGCATCAAGAGTTAGATCGTAACGCTTAAGGATCTCTTGAGTCACTTTTCGCGATGGCATCCCACCAAGTTGATCGAGCCACTCTTTGTCGTAGGGAATACCAAACTTCTGACAAGTTTGTTCCCACGCATGAGCATGTGCCACCATAGAATTGACCAGAGTCCCATCGAGATCAAAAATAATTCCTTTATATTTATCTAACTTTGGCATCGTCAATCTCTCATATTGTTTTGAGACTCATACTACTAATCACCATACATAAAACCTATTCATGATCGCCTTAATATGATCTTATTCAACAATCCGACAATTAAACGAATTGATGCAATAAAAGCCGTTGTTTTACTATTGAAATCATATTTTGAGCACATCTCACCCATTTTTACTTAAACCAAGTAGAGTTGCATAAATTGAAGATGATATAGTCCACGAAAATCAAATACCTTGGACACGACCATGCATTCTAGCGACATCATCAAATTGGCAAATTTAGGCGTTAATATCGAAATTTCAAAAGACTCTTCATTGCATCCTTCTGATGCGTTGGAAGTGGTAAAGATTGTTGCTGAAATCGGTAGCCAAATCATCATCAAGAAGAAGTACCACACGGACTACCTGATTCAGATGGCTGAAGTGGGCCGTGATCATGTGACGATTGCTGTTTAAACACTGTAGCTATTGCGAAATTGACATAACTTCTGCAGCTTTAAATAGCCTAAAGTGCCGAGTTGATATAAAAATGCAGCATATTGGGGGCAATATGCTGCATTTTCTCTTTTCGTTAGGAGCATGAAGAACGCAAAGAGAAACCAGTTAATCATTCTAAGTAGAGTTAGTGGTCAAACAACATCGGAACACCCGTTTGCACACAAACATCATTCAGTCGTTTTTGTGCTGTGAGAATGTTCTCTTTCCAACATTCATCTTGAGCCCACATCTCGATCACGAGTGGTACGACACACTCAGTCTCTTTCAACGTTTCAAAAATGGCATTGAAGTCAACTTCACCATCACCAATCACTAAGTCTCGAAACTGCCCTTTGTACTCGTCAGTCACTTTATAAGTGTCTTTGAGGTGGATCTGAGTGATATGAGGCTTACTCAGTTTTAGCTCAGTCACTATGTCGTAATTCCAACCAGAAATATTACCCACATCCGGATACGCCGTGAAATACGGTGAATTGACTTCGCGACTCAGCACTTCGAACTTACTCAAAGAGTTCAAGTAATCGGTGTCCATAATTTCCACAGCAAGCATTACGCCTGATCTTTCCGCCAACTGCGCCGAAAGCTTCATGCCTTCAATGAACCTCTGGTGAGTCACTTTATCGGCTGGCTCGTAGTAAACGTCATACCCAGCCAATTGGATGGTACGAATACCCAATTTGTAAGCGAGTGAGATCGCTTTTTCCATATGAATAACTGCTTGTTCACGAATCGCCGGATCTGCTGAACCAAATGGGAACTTACGATGCGCGCTTAAACACATGGATTGCAGCGGTACACCATGCTTTTCACACAGGTGACGCAAGGCATACACTTCTTCGTCATTCCAATCTAATCGACTGCGACGCTCGTCTGATTCATCGACCGATATCTCAAGAAAATCAAAGCCGAGTTCTTTGGTTTGCTTAAGTTTATCTTCCCAGCTGAGTTCGTTAGGTAGAGCCTTTTCATAAAGCCCAACACGGTGGCGTAACAAGTTTTGATACATAACGCCTCCTAGTTCCAGTAGCGATCGATCTGAGCTTTTAGCGCTTCTGCTGTCTCTTTACCTTTGTCGCCTGCAAGTGCACGGCCTGCGATAAAGGTTTTCGCCTTAATGCCTTCAAATAGGTATAGGTCTTCAGGCACGATACCGCCCGTGATAGAAAGCTCGATACCCATTTCAGACAATGCACGCATCTTCACGAGATCTTCTTCAGTCCAGCCCACACCAGCTAATTCAGCGTCACGAGAACGGTGATAGATAGCTTGAGAGATACCTAGGTCGACCCAAGATTGAGCATCGTCCATTGTCCAGTTACCATAAATTTCGATTTGGATTTCACCGTTAAATTCATCAGCGACTTTCTTACATGCACCAATGGTTGCGATGTGTGCAGCAGCAGAAACGGTAATCCAATCAGCGCCCGCTTCGAATGCCATACGAGCCAAAATAGCACCGCCATCGGTGGTTTTCATATCGCATACAAGGATATGGTCTGGGTGGTTTTTACGAAGCGTAGAAACCGCCGTCATGCCTTCTGCGAAAGCCAAAATAGTGCCCACTTCAATCACATCAACGAAGCTTTCAACGTTGTTTGCCACTTCAATTGCTGCAGGAAGATTTGTTTGGTCTAGCGCGATCTGAATCATTGGTTTAGTCATGTTGTTATCCTTTAATTTGTTCACGTATTAGACGGGCTAAGCCATCATGGTTGTTATCTGTTGAGCACACGCATTGAACGTGTGACTTGACGATGTCATCAGCATTGAGCATCGCTACGCCTAACCCGGCGTACTTGAGCATGGAAATGTCATTGTGGTTATCACCGACGGCAATGACGTCATCGGCTTGATAACCGAGTTCTGCGATGTATTCAGCAAGGCGTAGGCCCTTACTGTTACCTTTCGCAGCAAAGTCGATTCGGTTTGACCAAGAGCGCTCACCGTTGAAGTTCTCTTCTATCCATGGGTGTTGCATTAAACGGTCTACTGAGTCTTGGCTACCTTCCACCACAAACTTCCAAACGTGTTCGGCTTGCTGAGCCGTTTCAATGAATGATTCCACTTGGTAAATTTGAGGGCGATGTTGCTCTGGTGCCGTTTCCGCCCAACTTTCCAATGCCAACATGTAGGCAAATGGGTTGTAGTGTGAGTACGTCATGGCATGCGTGATGTACATGACCATTTTGAGCTGAAACTCGTCTGCCATATCGATGAAGGTCAGCGCTTTGTCTTTATCTATCGCGTTTTGAGTCAGTACCGTTTCAGTCTGATAGTCGTAAACATAAGTGCCGTTACAGCAAATGATTGGCGTATCTAACCCCAATTCGTAGTAATAAGGTCGTGCTGCTGTGTGGTGTCGACCAGTCACAATCACGACATGACAACTTTGTTTGGCTTCTTGGATCGCCTTTTTCAGTTCTGGATGAATCGTGTGATCATCCTTTAACACGGTTCCATCGAGATCTAACGCCAGCACTTTATACATAGAGTCCTCTCACTTATTCCCTGAAGTCGGGCCTAATCAATATTGAAACTACTTAGAGCCGAAGCTCGTTAAACGGCTTACTTAAACAGCCTACTTAAACGAACAACCGATTTACTGTTGGCCGTAATAAGCATTTTCACCGTGCTTACGTAAGTAGTGTTTGTCGGATAGTTCTGGCTGAATTTTGATGCCGCTATTCAAGGTGCGCGTTGCCAACGCCATTGCAGACACTTCTTCTAATACCACCGCGTTGTGAACCGCATCGTTGGCGTCTTTGCCCCAAGAGAAAGGTGCATGTCCTGCAACAATCACGCTGGGAACGGCCATTGGATCGATTCGACGCTGCTTGAACTCTTCAATGATCACCAAGCCAGTATTTTTCTCGTACTCTTCAGCAATTTCAGAGTGAGACAATCGACGTGTACATGGGATGTCACCGTAGAAATAGTCAGCATGAGTGGTGCCCAAGGCTGGAATATCGATACCGGCTTGTGCCCAAATTGTGGCACTGCGTGAATGCGTGTGAACAATGCCACTGACCTCAGGGAAAGCTTTGTAAAGCTCTAAATGAGTTGCGGTATCACTTGAAGGATTAAGTTTCCCTTCAACAATGTTGCCTTCTAGATCGACGACCACCATATCTTCAGCTGTCATATCGCAGTATTCGACACCCGATGGCTTAATCGCTATCACGCCATTAGTACGGTCAAACTCAGAGACATTGCCCCAAGTGAATGTCACCAAACCATACTTCGGAAGCTGCAAATTGGCTTCTAAGACGCGTTGTTTCAGTTGGCTATATATAGACATAGTTGTCTCCTTACGCTGCTTCCGCTTGCAGTAACGCAGCATCAATTAAACGCGCCACTTCTTCTGGGCTCTTGCATGCGCGAAGTTTTGAGAAATCTTCATCGAACTCAATCAAGTTCGCCACTTGCATGGTACCGTCGATGTGTTCTTCTGAATCTTTACCCGCTAGCGTGATCAGTACATCAACTGGCTCATCAACACCTTCAAACGTAATGGGCGTTTCAAGCACGGTTAACGCAAACCCGGTACGAATCACACCATCTTCAGGGCGGCAATGAGGCAGAGCGAACGCATCGTGAATACAGATATAAGGGCCTTCTTCACCAATCGCTTTGGTAATCGCGTCGTAGTAACGCTCTTCAGCAACACCGGCTTTAACCAATGCGTCAGTACCTAGCTTGATCGCCGCTTTCCAGTCAGTTGCTTTTGCGTTCAGTAGGATAGAGTTATTCTTGATAAGAGATTCTTTTAAGTTCATGTTATTGCTCACTTATATAATTGTTTTTATTGGCTCAGCAGTGCGATACCACTGAGCCGTTTTTAATTATTTATGAAAGTTGTTCTCGATGATGGAAACAAGCTCGTCGCCGAAAGTTTTCACCATAATCATGTTCTTAACCGCTAACTGTTGCTTACCTTCAGGCAGACCCGTGATCTTCGCTGCCAGAGCAACCGAAGTAACGATGATGTCGAATGAACCAAGGTGCGATTTGTAATCAGTGATAGCGCTGTTAAAGGTCGAACTAGGAATGCCTTTCTTGTCCAAGTACTCTTTGATTTTCTTAGAGCACATCATTGAAGAACCTTGCCCTGAACCACAGCACACTAAGACACGAACCGGTTTCTGTTCAGCTGCTGGTGAGACGCGAATTTCTGACGTTGTAGGAGCTGATAGAGATTGATCAGTTGCTGTTGATTGTTGTGGTACTGCGACTTCAACCTCAATGCCCTCAGGTGTTACTGCGGTCATTGTTTCAGCGGCAGCTTCTGCGTCTTCTTCAGCTCGTAGTTGTTTAGAAGCGAAGTACATGTAGACACCAGCTAAAGCCAAAATCCCGAAGAAGAACATGTTAGAGCTCGAAATACCTTGCATGATAGGTGGGAATACCAGAGCCCAGTCAGCCATACCCATCCAGCCATTAAACTCTGCTCCCGATTGAGCAAAGATATGAATTGCCCAAGCAGAACCAACCACTTCGATGATGCCCATCACGAAACAGATCTTCATTACCGCTTTCCAACCACCGAAGTGGTTCGCAAACACACCAATCGTCGCGTTCGAGAAGAACATTGGGATAAAGCCAGGAATGATCATGATAGGAGAATCAAAGGCTAACATTGCAAGAACGGCTGTGAATTGACCAACAGCGCCCCACATGAAACCGAACACCATTGCATTTGGAGAGTATGCGTAGATAGCCGCACAATCGATTGCTAACACAGCGTTAGGAATAAGGCGTTGAGAAATACCATTAAATGCCTCAGACAATTCCGCTACGAACATACGGACGCCGGTGACGATAACTTGAATAGCCACTGCGAATTTCAACCCAGTTTCGAAAATATAGATAAACCAGTGTGTTTTTCCTGCCATGTCTTGAAGGTTATCAAGACCAAATGAAAGAAGAATAATGCCGAAGAAAGCAGTCATGACTAGCGTTGTCGCTGCGATACTGTCGTGGAAAATGTGTAACCATTTAGGCAGTTTGATGTGGTCAACGCTGTCATTTTTGTCGCCAAGCTTAGGAGCAACCTTTGTCGCTACCCATGACGCAAACTGTTGTTGGTGACCAATAGAGAAACCCGCCCCGCCAGTAACCTCTTGGGTAGGCTTGAACATGATGTTAGACGAGATACCCCAGTACAACGCCATCAATATTGCTGAATAGATGATGGTTTCCCACATACCTGCACCAAGCACGAAGTAGAAAACAGCAATGAGGCCAGCTTGTTGGAACATGATATGTCCCGTAAGCATGATGGTTCTGATGCCCGTGATGCGGCGGAAGGCAACAAGAAGAATATTGAGACCAAGTGCCAGTAATACGGCATATCCAACCCAAGAATAATTGTCTCCCATGGTCTCCATGGTAGACATCATGGTTGTGTACGGATCTATCACTGACCCCGTCAATCCATGAATCTCACTCATTTTCAGAATCACTGGTTTGAAACCCGCTACCAATGTTCCTGCACCTACCTGCACTATCATGAAACCAACGATGGTTTTGATAGAGCCGGAGATAATAGTTGTTGCGTCACGCTTGAGTAGAATGTAACCCAGACAAGTAACAAGACCGAGTAGCAAAGGTGCTTTGGTCATTACCTGACTGTAAAAAATATAGAAAATATCGTATAAGAATTCCATATCTTTACCCCTGATTAATTTTAATTTTAATGGTATGTAGGATGTGATGATGTCTATTTTTGCTCACGAATTAGACTTTACCAATCAAAAGTAATCATTCAATGCTCACTTGTGATTACTTTGATTTATATCAATTAACCACACCCAGAATGTGCCTAATTGAGCTTCGGATCACACCAAAAAAACAACAAACCAAATAAAATCAACAACTTATAAATCATTGTGATTAAGATCTAGTTTTTATAGCAATGTAGTTTGACAATCATGATGGTGATTATTAGAATCAAAACAAATCAAAAGTAATCATCAAATTGTCACAACGACATAAAGAGTGATAAATATGAATGAAGTACAAAGACATAACGGCATCGTGTCGCTATTAGAAGATATGCAGACAATAAACGTCTCACATATTATTGATAAATTTAGTGTTTCACCTGCTACTGCAAGACGTGACATCGCTAAATTAGATGAAGTTGGCCGACTTAGAAAAGTTCGAAATGGCGCTGAGCGAGTAGAGAATCAGAAGAGAAAGTGGTCACCACTCAATATCAACAGCACTGAGTTCTATGAAGAGAAAGCAGAGATTGCGCAAGCAGCAGCAGGACTTTGCGAGGCTGGAGATACAGTTGTGATCAACTGTGGTTCTACTGCGTTCCTACTTGGACAACAGTTATGTGGGGAAGATGTACAGATCGTAACGAACTACTTCCCACTCGCAAGCTACTTGATCAACGAAGATCATGACGATGTCATCATCATTGGCGGTCAATACAACAAAGCGCAGAACATCTTTTTAAATCCCGCGCCCAATTCACTGGGAGGCTATGCTGGAAACTGGATGTTTACCTCTGGTAAAGGCTTAACCGATGCTGGCCTCTACAAAGCCGACATGTTAACTGCTGTAGCAGAGCAGCAAATGCTTGAACAGGTCGATAAACTCGTTGTTGTTGTCGACAGTTCAAAGGTTGGACAACGTACCGGAATGCTCTTTTGCAGCACCAAGCAAATAGACATCGTCATCACTGGTAAAGATGCCAACCCCGAAGTCGTCAAGCGGATTGAAGCTCAAGGGACGCAAGTCATCCTAGTTTAAATCGAAGGGCTAACTAGCCCACCAATAATAATAAATTTAGCTCAGTGCCTTAATCAAAATTAAGGCGCTCGGCTCCCTACATCCAAAATTAATCAAATTATTGAAATAAAAGGTATTATCATGAGCAACGTAAACGAAATCACTCGCGAGTCTTGGATCCTAAATACATTCCCTGAGTGGGGCACATGGTTAAATGAAGAGATCGAGCAAACCGTCGTGCAACCAAATACATTTTCTATGTGGTGGCTTGGCTGTACAGGTATTTGGCTAAAATCAGAAGGTGGTGCAAACCTATCAATGGACTTCTGGTGTGGTACTGGTAAAAAAACACAAGCTGTTCAAAAAATGAAAAACCAGCACCAAATGATGCGTATGGGCGGTGTTGAAGCACTTCAGCCAAACCTACGTACTGCAATCTTCCCATTGGACCCTTTCGCTATTAAAGAGATCGATGCGGTTATGGCATCTCATGATCACGGCGACCACATTGACATCAACGTTGCTGCAGCCGTTCTACAAAACTGTGGCGAGCACGTTAAATTCATTGGTCCTAAAGCGTGTGTTGATTTATGGATGAAATGGGGTGTGCCAGAAGATCGTTGTGTTATCGCGAAAGTTGGCGACGAGATTAAGATCAAAGACGTCAATATTAAGGTTCTTGATGCATTCGACCGTACTGCTCTAGTGACACTTCCTGAAGGCACTTCTTCTTTAGACACTGATATCTTAGGTGGCATGGACGATCGTGCAGTGAACTACCTAGTAGAAACGACAGGCGGTTCAGTTTACCACTCTGGTGATTCTCACTACTCAAACTACTACGCTAAGCACGGTAATGACCACAAGATCGACGTTGCACTGCTTTCTTACGGTGAAAATCCACGTGGCGTAACTGACAAAATGACGTCTTCAGACATTTTACGTGCCGCTGAATCTTTGGATTGTGAAGTCGTTGTTCCTTTCCACCACGATATCTGGGCTAACTTCCAAAATGACCCACGTGAAATTGAAATGCTGTGGAACATGAAGAAAGAACGTCTGCAATACGGCTTCGCACCTTTCTTCTGGCAAGTCGGTGGCCGATACACTTACCCTACAGATAAAGGTCGCATGCACTACCAACACTTCCGTGGTTTTGCAGATATCTTTAAAAATGACCCAGAACTGCCATACCGCGCATTCTTGTAATCATTAGTACCAACATTAATTAGGGAGCGATTCGCTCCCTTTTTTAATCATCGAATAAGGATATTGATATGGTATTACGCGAATTTAAGGAGCATTTCAAACGTGGCGATTTAGAATCAGCAATTGCCGTAAACTCTCCAAACAATGATGGCTATTACTTGATGGTTCTAAGCAGCAAATGGGGAATAAATAGTTTCTTAGAGTCCGACCGAAAGCTGAAACCAAGGGTATTCAAGACCCAACAAGCTCTACTAAATGCGGCAAAATCAATTGGCTTCAGTCATCAATCAGTCGATATGCAAAATTTCTAGAGCCTTCTGCCTCCTGCTCTATCAAATGATCCCCTTCGTCTATCTAAATAATTCTAATAAAGCAAGAACAGCCCTTCATAACCGCCAATATGAATTTCAGTCACATACTCTCCGATGTTGCCGTTTTCATCGACAGGCTTCATCGGCACGTCCAATACAATCATCAGCTTCTCTGCCTCATAAAAGCTCGAATTCTTACCGTGGAAATCCGTGCGGTACAACACACGACCATTGCTGAACTCTCTCGCTAACACCATATCTTCAGGGCCACCAGCGGCCACCAGATTTTTAGATTGATACATAAAGTACGTGAACGTCGGTAGAACATGAGTCATACCATTGGGCAGATCAGCATGCATCACTTCACTCATCGATGAATCACCAACGATGGTGTAATCAGCGAGCTGAGGTGTCGTTGTCGACAGCATCAAAGGAATTGGCTCAAATCCCTGTAGGACCTGATGACTCGGCTCTCCCAAATCAACGGCTAATAACGAACTTGGTTGATAAGCGATATTTTTAGGGACACCACTTTGCCAGAAAATGTCTGCAGTCGTGTTATCACTCCCATAGACGTAACTATTGTTCCACTGATTAAAATAGCTGTATTGAGCATGTCGATTGAGGTGGTAAATCGCTAGGGTCGAGTATTGGTCTTTCTTCCAATTCTCTTCACTATTTCCTAGATACTGGACTCGCCCGTAACGCGTTGTCGCCTGAAAAATCACTCCTTTTCCATTGTAGGCGAGCGCAGAATTATCCCAGAATTTAGAGATCCCCGAGTAACCACTAAATCCAGTAGACGGAAAAATGTAATGCTCTCTCAGATACAAAGACCCGCCTTCGCTAAGATGAGACTGCCCATTTCGACCCAGCAAGTTCGCCGTACCAATGTTCAGCCCAATAGACGCATCACTTTCTAAAGCAGATAGATTTTTGAGAAACGCTGAAAATTGTTGCGTGTAGAGAGCATCCGCTTGATTTGAACCCGCAACAGCTCCTAACTCTTGAACATGTCCGCCAGAATGGACATAGAACTGGTTCGAGCCAATGAGTTTATTTGTATCGTCGTTGTATGCACCATTCAAACCTTGGATTGCCCAACTTTGCTTGTAGTAGCGATGAATGGCCGATAAATAATCCGCGTTTGCGACGTTCGTTAACGACCAAGATGAATTCGTGCTCCACATTCGACCAAATGGCACCACTCTTGATTCCCAACGAAAACGCGCTGTCGCATTCTTATTGGTTCGATTTCGATACTCGCTTGGCGACAAGTAGTTATCGCCATTCAGGTCTGCAGACACGTCAAAGCCACGAATTTTTCGCCATTGGCTGATAGCATTGCCATCCGGAGTTGTGGTCGGAGCGTCGGTTAACTTAACGGTTGGAAAGCTGCTTTTGAGTTTTACTTCTTTTAACCGCGGCCTGTCGTCTGCGTTCTCACTTTGCCAACGAACTCTCACAACGTATAAACGGCCACCCTCTCTCAAAAAGGTTGAACCAAAATACTGGCCGCCACCATAACTCACCCCACTGCCATCATGATTTGTGGCTCTTACCCAGTTACCCGGAAGGTTCCAAATCACCGATTGGTTTCTGGTCATATTGAGCGTTTTGTCTTTCTTTACATCGAGCCTTTCCCACTGTGAAACCCTTCCGTGAGAGTCAATAGCTGTTGGGTATTCAATCCAGAATTCGCCGCTGACAGCAAACTGTGAGAACTTAAAGGTCAGACGTTCGAACTGTTCAGCATGATAGACATACAAAGCCCCGCCCAGTTCGAAATTCTCAAACACATCAGCATCCCACGGAGGCTCTTGATACAGCCAAAAGCCAGCATGGTCTTCACTGGCTGTATAGCCCAAGATCATAGGCTTTCCACTTAAGAGAGTATTTTCACCGTGGGTGTTATCAACTTCTGCGAGCACTGTATCTTCAGAAAAATGGAGAAAGAAGTCTTCAAAATTAACGCCATGTGATTCTGCGTTATTACGAAGGTCGTTCTCCAACCAACCAGAATTGAGCTCCATTTTTTGGTTATACATATACCCAATTGTCGTAGCTCGCTTATTGTCGGTTTTATCTGCATAAGAGCCAAATACGAGGTCACTGTTCGCAATTTCCCAATCAATGACAGCATTCGCAGACATTGGGGAGCCCGAAAGATCAGCGCCGGATTCATGTTGCCCTGGCAGTACAATCGCTGTACCAACAGCAAAAGAATAGCCGGTGATTAAATATGAAGGAATGAGTGTGAGCAGCCCAGAAATGTAAATTTTCATGATTCAAACTTCCTAATCGACACCATTGCCATTCAAAATACTTCCTTTAAAATCAACATATTAAACATCAACTTTTTTTTGGGGGGGCAATGTACGAAAAAAGTATCGTCTAGAAAAGTTCATAGTTCAAGCGTTAAGCCACCCGGTTCAACGAGCATTTAAGTGTGCCATCAAATACCCGAACGAAGACAATCTGAAACTACCGCCAGCTTAAGGGGGAAATGACGGCTTCAATACAAACACGACCTAATTTTGAGGTTAAATAATCGCGTTAGTAGATAGAGAAACATAACGAGATGATTGGATTAACGCATCTAATCTCAGTTTCAAGGCTCCTCTATTGAAACTCAACTTAGATAAGCTAGTCTCGGTGATCTAAACAAGAACGATGACAACAGAGAGTGGTAAATAAAGTAATGTACGTTGACTATCATAAGCGGCTGATTCCCGTTGTCCGCTATTTAGAGAAACACTTTAACGAGCCACTCAACCTAATCGAAGTCGCGGCGTTAGCCAACTTTCCACCCTACCATTTTCATCGCACTTTTAAAGCCGTTCAAGGCGAGACGCTTGCTGATTTCATCAGGCGACTGAGGCTTGAATCCGCAGCTGATGATCTTTTCAAATCCAAGCAATCTGTCCTGAATATCGCTCTGGAATATGGTTTCTCGTCCTCGCAAAGCTTGGCCAAAGCATTCAAACAGCACTTTGGAGTAACTCCTACGGCATTTCGTGATTGTGAAGATTACCAAGCGTTTTCTGAGTTGACGCGAAATAGCAAGATTGGACACACGTTGCGCAAGAATGGAAACGCAGCAACCGCAGGCAATTCATATACTGACTCCGAACCAACAACATGGAGTAGGACAATGAAAACGCAACAATTCGAACCGTCAAAACTAGCGTATGTACGAGTGACAGGCCCCTATGGACAGGGTTATGAAGAACCAAGCGGTCGTCTTTATCAGTGGGCTGAAATGAAAGGATTAGCAGGTAACAGCTGCATCTTTATCTATCATGACAATCCAGAAATCACGCCGAACGATAAATGCCGTACCGACATCTGCTTGATGGTTTCAGACGACACTGAAGTGCCAAATGGAATAGAATTAAAAGATTTTCCCGGCGGACAATATGCAGTGATGCGCCAAACCATCACCGAGCTAAGCCAATACGCTAAAGCGTGGGACGACCTGATGAGTAAGGTCATAGAGTCCGGCATAGAAACCGAAGACCGCCCTTGCTTTGAGCTTTACCACAGCTACGATCCACAAACTCAGCATTCAAACGTTAGCTTCTGCACCGCAATTAAATAACAAATAAAATTCAGTAACAAAGCCTACCTCGCGTAGGCTTTCGTTCTTTCGTTAACGAACCAATAAAGACTCTTACGAAAGCTTCTTAAAGTCTATTGAACCACTTCCCTTGATGGTCGCGGTCGCAATTTTCTTGTGTATCGTAGCTAACATGCTTATCGATATTCTTCAGTTGAATCCCAACTTGATTGAACGCTTGTTGGATAGCCCGAGAGGCACTCTGCTGACCCCCCCCCTCTAAAAAGTTCGTTCTATCCTGATTGGTATCGAATACGCAGACGATTTTCAAACTTTGCGGGAATGAAGAGAAATTGACCGTATGAGTCACCCACAGAAAACCATCGAAGCCTTTTAACGTGTCTTCACAAACGTCCGTTAACACGTCTCTGATTTGATTTTCGATCTTCTTATCTGATTTACGCATGAAGTAAGCATCCTATTTAACACCTTAAAAAATAAGGTTTTTCGGTCAATGTTGTCTTAACCGACATTGGACACTGTGGCTGTTTCAAATGCAAAGTATTTATTGGGAAGAATCGACTCGAAGATATAGAGGAAACGCCTCATGCTTGATCACTGACGAGGCAATCAAACATGAGCCGAATATAGAATTTACGAAGATCTTAGCTCGCCACTTGTTCCCAATCAGTCAGTAACTTCATGATTACGCGAGAGTCTTGGTGAGTCACCATTGGTGCAGTAAGTTGTGTTTCACCTCGCTCAACCGCTTGGCGAATATTACGCACTTGATAATGGAAGCCATCGCCTTGCGCTTCGACTTTCACTTCACGTGTCGATGTTTCATAGATCTCAACCGTGAATGTATTGTCTTCGGTCGGTAGCCATGGGTTGGTGTCGAGTGTAATACAACCTTTGCTGCCTAGAATCGTGAAGCCATGCTTTAAGCCATGGTCTTCTGCAGTATGAATTTGCGCGGTGAAGCGGTCGTTGAAGCGCATCATCGCCGACGATTCACAGATATTACCATCTTGGCCTCGTCGACCGATTGCTGAGATCTGCACGTCATCAAACACACTTTCACCAAACTGTTGTTGCGCAACAGAATGAATCAGCGACATTGGGTAACAACCTAAGTTGTATAGCGCGCCTTTGCTCGCAGGATTCACGAACTGGTCAATTGCAGCAACGTAGGAACCTTGAATTGAGCGCACTTCACCAATAGCTAATTCTTGATGAAGCTTGGCAATCAATGGATGGTTTAAGTACATCAAACCTTCAGCGAAGAATACGCCCGCTTCTTTTACCGCTTGCAGAGCTTGTTCGGTTTTTTCCATATCAACCGATAACGATTTTTCACACAGAATCGCTTTGCCTTTTTGAGCCGCTTTAATCACGTATTCGTGGTGAACGTGATTTGGTAGAGCAATATAGATAATGTCGACTGACTCATCTTCAATCAGGGCTTCATAGCAGTTGAAGGTTCGTGTTGGTTGATATTGGGCTGCAAACTCGTTAAGTGTTTTTTCAGTACGACCAACGACGGCATACAGCTCGCTTTGAGCATCGCCTTTGATCGCATCCGCCATTACGCCTGAGATAAAGCTGGTTCCTAGGATTCCCCATTTCATGACTTAGATCTCCTGCTCTTGTGTTTTGATAGGTCCACGTTACGTTTCAAATGCTTGTACTAATTCCGTTATATCACGCTCAATAAACGCTTGGGTATGAGGCATCACAAAGTGCTGATTGATCGCTTCACGGTTAGCGTATTGCTCAAGCAAAATCACACGATCGCTTTGGTTTTGATCATAGCTTGCTATCGCTTGTAAGCAGCCCGGCTCGCTTTGCATGTCTAAACAAAACTGTTCGATGGCTTCGACCGCAACAGCTCGCTCGATGTTAGTTTTGATCTTAAGTTCTGCAGTAACAAAGATGGTTTCATTCGTCTGAGGCATTTCACGCTCTTATTTTAGTTAATTATCGGTTTGCCATTAATATAATTAACCCCTAATAATTGATAAACTCACCTTTTGTTTATTGTTTATCAATCAAGAGTGTTTAATGGACAAGTTAACCAGTATGAAGGTCTTCGTTTACGTGGTCGAGCAAGGCAGCTTTCGTAGCGCCGCCAACCACTTCAACTTGTCCACCACCTTGAATCGAGCCTCAACTCTCAACTGATCCACCGCACCACGCGTAAGCAATCGTTAACCGATTCAGGGCAGCTTTATTATCGAGAATGTAAACGAATTCTCGAAGACATCAGCAATGCAGAGAACCTGATTCAAACCTTGGAAAACCAACCACAAGGCACGGTAAAAATTAACTGCCCAGTTACCTATGGAAACAAGGTGCTCGCCCCTATCGTGGCCAAATTTCTCGCACATCACCCAACCATCAACGTTGAGCTGATGTTGAATAATGACCTTGTCGACCCTTATTCATCCGACATTGACCTGATTGTGCGAATTGGCGACCTGTCCGATTCAAGCTTGGTCGCAAGGTATTTAGGGGATTATGAGATGTGTTATTGCGCCGCGCCCGCTTACCTAAACCAACATGCTGAAATCAGAGTACTAGAAGACTTGGCGCAGCACCCATCGCTTGGATTCAGTTACAGCAGCCAAGCCCCTCACACCACACCGAATAAAGAGCGTGTGCGCTTGATGTCGAATAATGGTGATGTGTTGCGATATGCAGCCCTTCAAGGCGTAGGCGTGTTGTTACAGCCGACTATCTTAGTCGCAGAAGAAATTGAGCGTGGAATGCTATTGGAGATCTTGCCCGGCATGGCACCTTTCCCTAAGCCGATTCACTTGCTCTACAAAACCAAGCAACTGTCGTTGAAGAACCGAACCTTTGTCGAATTCTTGTTAGCCACTCTTTCTGAGTAACTAAGCGCTGACGAATTAGCAAAGAGGCTTCTAAGTAACGAAGAGTTTTTTTAACAACAAAACCGCTAGACTGTTTGCCAATGGCTCATCAAGCACTTGCCAAGATCAGAGGGCGTGGTGTTATGGACGATCATCTCATCACATTGGTTGAACACCATGAAGTGTTTTAGTTCATCGCATAAAGCATGAACCAACGACTCATGGTTTTTGATCCTGTCTTCCACAACCAAGTTACGAATATTGAGCAAACCACTCTTTCTATCAACTTTGCAATCCATTCGTGCCACCAGCCCACCTTGCCACAAAATCGGTAAGCTAAAATAGCCAAACTGACGCTTAGCTTCAGGTACATAACACTCAAGAAGATAATCAAAGTTGAACAGTGATTGCATTCGCTTACGTTGAATCAACAGGTTATCAAACGGAGACAGTATCTTTAATTTAGTTCGAGAAAGAGGCTGATTCAGCAGTTCAAACGCATTAGGCAACACATAATAATCCGATCCTTGAATATCTACTTTCATCAACTGCTTATCTTCAAGCATCCGCTGGAGTGTTTTCTGAATCAGAGGTTTTGTGTTCTTGAGCAGATAACTCATTTCCGATGCGATTCCCACACCATTGGCTTCTAAATAACGCGTAATTAGATGCTCGATGTACTCTTGTTCCGTTGGTTCTGAGGTATCAATACCACTCGGCAAAACTCGCTCGGTTAGGTCATACACCTTATGGAAGTTCATTCGGCTCGGCACCATTAAGTCACCTTGCATAAACAAAGTCTCTAGTGCCTGTTTGGCAGGTTTACCGCCCCATCCGCCGGGGTTTGGCCTATCCCCTTCAAAATCTTTCGCCATCAATGGCCCTTCATTCTCAATACGTTTGAGAACATGAGCCATCAGTGCATCATCCTTTTTATACCAATGCTTAAGCTTACCGCTCGCAAACCCGTTCTTTCGATGCAAGCTGAAACGGTAGTCACGCATGGGTAAATACGCGGCGGCGTGCGACCAAT
This sequence comes from Vibrio sp. 10N.239.312.C11, assembly GCF_041466065.1. Classification (NCBI taxonomy): domain Bacteria; kingdom Pseudomonadati; phylum Pseudomonadota; class Gammaproteobacteria; order Vibrionales; family Vibrionaceae; genus Vibrio; species Vibrio sp. 10N.239.312.C11. The sequence continues at coordinate 72,078 of NZ_JBFSRZ010000008.1, read as the reverse complement.
ACTCAAACACTTCTCGACGCTCTAACAGCTTATCCAGATGATCAAGCTTGTAGTCTTGATTACGATTCCACAGCGTATGATGGTGAGCTCGCTGAATCACAGAGATGGTATCAATTTGCACATATCCAAGGTTTTCAATCGCAGACAGCGTGTTCGCCAAAGTGCCTCCATTGCGTTGCTTTTTGGGCGGCAATTTTTGCGAAAGCAGTACAATTTTTTGCGCTTGAGCGAGTGACAGTGATTCCATGAAATTCAGACTCTAATTGATACCAATAATCGGCTTATGATTCAGCAATAAGCTCTTGAAGAATTTGCTTGTATGTTTCTACCGTCTGCGCACCAGTGACTGCACTCTTGCGATTGAATACCACGGTAGGAACCGCAGATATCCCCATGCGTTGCCATTCAAACTCTTGCGCTTCAATTTGCTTCAAGTTATCGATGTTCTTTAGGCGTTTCAATGCCTTCGTTGAATCTAGCCCAACTGCTTCAAGTTCTTGCGCGATAACCTCAAGATCAGATAGATCTTTCTGCTCTGAAAAATGAGCAGTAAAGAAGCGTAGCTTTAACTCAGTCTGTTTGCCATGCGCCAACGCGAAATCGAGCAGCACATGCAGGTGACGTGAATTGACCATTCTCATGCTGTCATAGAAATTGAAATCGAAACCAACCGCTTTGCCACGCGCCGCAAGCTGTTCGCGTGAACTTTGACTCTCTTCTGCGCTAGAGCCGTATTTTCTCATGATATGGTCACGCAGGTTTTCACCCTCTTGCGGCATATCGGGATTCAGCTCAAACGGCTGCCATTCAAGTTCAATTTGCTCTGCTAAGCCAAGTTCTGAAACGGCTTGCTCTAGATTTTTGTAGCCGACTACGCACCAAGGGCACATTACGTCAGAAATAATATCAAGTTGAAGTTTCTTGCTCATCGTCATTCCAAATGATCATTGATAAGGCATGTCCGCTGTATAAGCAGGCATCCAATTTATCTTCAGACTACAACAAGCTGAACAATCGTTCAAATTTAACTAAGTTCAACATTAACGAACAAAAAAGCCAACTCATGTTCACGAGTTGGCTTTGATAAAAATCTGTTGGAGCTTAAGAGCGTTACGCTAGCAACTTCTCAAGCACTTGGAACACACCCGCATCAACGTTACTTGGCGCGCCAAAACGCGCAATCTCTTTTAACTTTGGATGTGCGTTTTCCATCGCGTAAGAGTGGTAGCTCTCTTTAAGCATTTCCAAGTCATTGAGGTAGTCACCAAAGCTCATGGTCTGCTCGTAAGTGAAACCTAAAGTGTTCTGTAGATGTTTAATCGCCGCACCTTTGACGCTTCAGCGTTCATCACATCCAACCAAATTTTTGCACTGACAACCACTTGGTAGTTCTCACCGAATTTGGCATCAATAGTTGGGTTCACTTTCTCTTGTGAACCGTCGAAGTGACAGATAGCCACCTTGATGAAATCGTCTTCTACCGCCAGTAAGTCTTCTACTTGCTCACGGCGATGGTAGTACTTAGAGATCTCCGCTAAAGCACGTTCATCTTTGGTTTCAATGTATGCAGACTTTTTACCACAAAGTACAACGTGTGCACCTTCAATCGCACGCGCTTCTTTGATGATGTCTTTGATGGCATCAGTATCAAGTAAGCAGCTGTAGAGCTCTTGCCCTTTGTGCATCACTAATGTGCCGTTTTCAGCAACGAACATCATGCGATCTTTTAGCGGAGAAAATGTTTCCATCAGGCTGTAATACTGACGACCCGATGCCGCAGCAAAAATGATGTCTTGAGCTTCTAGTCGCTCATAAAGATTAAAGAATTCTGGGTCTAACTTTCCGTGTTCATTAAGAAGAGTGCCGTCCATATCAGCAGCGATAAATTTGATGTTCTGTTGTGGCATTTCAGGGCTTACCTATAAGTAAAGATTAAAGTGTAAATTATGATTTTTCGTTATCTTGTGTAACGGTTCTGCCTTCGATTATATCGCTAGAGTAGCCAGTGAATGCAATGCTTTTCGGTCGATTTCTCTGTTTAAATCTAAGATCTTGTTTATGCGCAATAAGAAGGCAAAAACAGATAAAAATCGAATATCAAGCTTAACTAAAACCATTGTTCTGAGATGCCAATTTAAGGCGACTTATAAATTTCGCATTGACCAATAAAAGAAATAGGCCTACCATCAATCGTCTTTTAACGATTATGGAAAGCGAAACATCAATATGAACGAAACTTGCCCTACAACTGGTGGCTGTGCTCTACCAATCGGACATGGTGATACCGAAGCTGAAACGCAAATGGCAGCTCTGGCCAAAGCGCTCGCTCACCCGGCAAGAGTTCGTATATTGAGTATCCTTTCAACGCTAGAAAAATCGGGCGGCTGTTTGAACAGTGACTTGGTTAGTGAATTAGGTTTGGCGCAATCGACAGTATCAGAGCACCTAAGAATCTTGAAAACCTCTGGTTTCATCACTGCTGAATCGATACCACCGAAGATGTGCTACCGCATTAATCGAGATAATATTCAGCAATTTGAGACGCTAATCGACACTATTTTGAAATAGATTTATCGCGCTTAGTTTGTCGAATACGGAATAAATTAAGCGTATTTTTTTGCTTCCCAATATCGTTTTTCGACGATTAACGATATCAACCAAAGAGAAAGTATCATGAAGCCAAAATTAGGTTTTCTAGATCGCTACTTAACGCTGTGGATCTTTATTGCCATGGGTCTTGGTGTACTGCTTGGCATCCTATTCCCACAGATCGAGCAGTGGAACGAATCTATGTCGGTTGGTACCACCAACATTCCACTGGCAATTGGCCTTATCTTAATGATGTACCCACCTCTGGCTAAGGTTAACTACAACCTATTAGGCACTGTGGTCAAAGATAAGAAAGCCATCAAACTATCTTTGATCATGAACTGGCTTGTTGGCCCAATTCTGATGTTTGTGTTGGCGCTAACATTCTTAGGTGACCACCCAGGTTACATGGTCGGCGTGATTCTGATTGGTCTTGCTCGTTGTGTGGCGATGGTTCTGGTTTGGAACGACATCGGCGGCGGTAACAAAGAGTATGGCGCGGCATTGGTTGCTCTAAACAGTGCATTCCAAGTGGTGAGCTACAGCTTTATGGCGTGGCTATTCATCAGCGTTCTTCCACCAGTATTTGGTTACGAAGGCATGATGGTTGATATCTCGATGATCGATATTGCACACAGTGTTCTTATCTACCTAGGAATCCCATTCCTAGCGGGCTTCCTAAGCCGTAAGATCCTGGTGTCGATGAAAGGCGAGCAGTGGTACAACGATGTGTTCATTCCACGCATCTCGCCAATCACACTGATTGCGCTATTGGCGACTATCGTTCTGATGTTCAGCCTAAAAGGCGAGATGATTGTAGAGCTGCCAATGGACGTATTGTTGATTGCGGTTCCACTGACTATCTACTTCACAGCGATGTTCTTCATCAGCTTCTTCATTGGTAAGAAGATGGGTATTGAATACGACAAGAACGCTTCAATTGCATTCACAGCGACAGGTAACAACTTCGAGCTAGCGATTGCCGTTGCTATCTCAGTATTCGGTATCAACTCAGACCAAGCGTTTGCCGGTGTTATCGGTCCACTGATTGAAGTACCTGTGTTGATTTACCTAGTGAACGTGGCGCTTAAGATGAAAGACAAGTACTACAACGGTCAGACGGTTAAACCTAGCGTCTAGGATCTACATCTAGCACTCACAAAAAGCAGTATCACTTGAAACAGAAAGGCTCACACGTTAAACGGTGAGCCTTTTCTTTATTCAGTTTCGTCTAATAAGCCTTTCAATGCTTGTTCAAGCCAAAGTAATGCAGGACCTTTAGAGCGTGTTTTAGACAGAACAAGATCAACGGGCGGCGACCACGTTTTGTGATCGAATGAGACATTAATCTCCACTAAACGCTGCTTATTCAGCTCCTCTTCGACAAGGTGCTTGGGTAAGTATGCCCAGCCAATATCGCTGCCAAGTACCATCTCTTTGATCACAATAAAGCTGTTTGACCACCATACCTTTCCGGCAATCAGCGGAAACTGATCCATCACCTTGCCTTTGTCTCCCCTCAACATTAACTGACGATGCGGGAGTAAGTCAGTGAGTTTCGCCACACCTGTTTTTGCGAGCGCATGCCTTGGATGACACACAGCAATAAACGGTAAGTGACCGATAAAGCATGGCTCAGAACCGACATCAAAAGCCAAGTTGGTAAACATCAATCCAATGTCGGCTCTCTCTTCGATAATTAACGGATTGACCTCTGTTGTGGTACACGCAACCAGTTCAACTTCAGTAGCAGGGAATTGTTGACTGAACTGACTAAGGATCTTAGATAAGTTCGGAACCAGTAATGAATCATCTAATGCAATTTTGATGAGCCCCTCTTCACCGCTACCCATCGCGTTAACCGTCACATTCAGATCTTCAACCTGAAGCACGATCGCTTTCACCTGTTTAAATAACTGCTCGCCCGCTTTGGTTAGTGAAGGCTTTCGAGTCGAACGATCAAAAAGCTCAACATTAAAATCTATTTCAAGATTACTGATGCCTTGGCTCACCGCCGACTGCACCTTACCTAACTCGCGAGCACTGGCAGAAAATGACCCTAATTCAACGGCATACACAAACATTTTCAGCTGTTCAATGTTGTACATTTGGTTTCTCCCAAAACTTACTATCACTATATATGATGCTAACTATCTTTATATTATCACTTAACTAGATATTATCTAGCCAAGTCATTAGCCCATCGGCGGCTATTTAATCGTAAAGAGAGTTAGAAAAATGTCACATAAAGAACGCATGTTGCACATGGTGCTATTTGAATTAGCAGCTTTGATTTTGATGGCCGTGGCGGCAACTTACATTGTTGGGGGCGGAGCAGTAAAAATGGCAGGCTTGGCGCTGTCTTTGTCGCTGATTGCGATGACGTGGAACTACGTCTACAACTACGGTTACGACAAGATTTACGGTGCTGACCGCAACAAACGAACCAAAAAAACACGTATTCTGCACGGCTTAGGTTTCGAACTGGGTTTGATGCTGGTGACGTTCCCGCTACTAATGTGGGTACTTCAACTCGATTTCTGGACTGTACTAGTAATGGACATCGGCCTAGTTATTTTCTTCGTACTTTACGCGATTGCGTTCAATTGGGCGTATGACTCAATCCGAGCTCAATTGGTTTCGAAAGGAAAAGTTGCAGCTCTGGTTTAGAGCGGTAAGTTCGTCTCGTATAACAAGAACATACACCCAAATGAAAACTGCCAAACTACAACATAGTTGGCAGTTTATTCATTTATGCATATAAGCTCATTTGTTAACGCCCTTGTTACATAGCAAAAACATCACACAGCCCTCCCTAATTAAGTCTAATAATCCGCCACTCACGAAGTAGCATCACAAATCCAAACATAAACTCCTCGTACCAGTTGCGCATTCATTTACATATAGGTAGTTTGAGCGGCTTCGCAACCTATCAATTCGAGCAATGACGTTCATGCGAGCATCTTTTTCGAGCAAAAGTGTTCGGATTAACATTTCAAGTGACTTTAATTAACAATTTTATGCTCAAACGCTCACTTTTGATGTTCGTTTATTTTCGAGTTCGCAAATGTATGCACAATACACGTGCTAGATAAGCAAAACTAAAAAGGACTCGAACATGACAACAAACAAACACCCTTCTTTATTTGGGCAATGCTTGGCTGAATTTATCGGTACAGGATTACTCATATTCTTTGGCGTTGGCTGTGTGGCCGCTCTGGTATTAACTGGTGCGACATTCGGACAATGGGAAATCAGCATCATCTGGGGCTTCGGTGTTGCGATTGCAATTTACTGTACTGCCGGCGTTTCAGGCGCGCACATCAACCCAGCCGTAACGATTGCACTGGCCATGTTCCATGGCTTCGATAAAGCGAAAGTGGTGCCTTACATCATTTCGCAACTGCTTGGCGCTTTCTGCTCTGCAGCATTGGTTTACAGCCTGTACAGCAACCTATTTACTGACTACGAAATCGCACATAACTTCGTTCGTAGCAGCCAAGACGCACTATCAACTGCTGGTATCTTCTCGACTTACCCACATGCTTCACTTTCTTTCTTCGGCGCTTTTGCTGTGGAATTCGTGATTACTGCAGTGTTGATGTTTGCCATTTTAGCGTTAGGTGATGAGAACAACGGCGCATCTCGTGGTGCAATGAACCCTCTACTGATCGGTATTCTTATCGCGGTTATCGGTGGTTCTTTAGGTCCACTGACGGGCTTTGCAATGAACCCTGCTCGTGACTTTGGACCAAAACTGTTCGCTTACTTTGCAGGTTGGGATTTCGCACTAAGCGGTGCTCGTGATATTCCTTACTTCATCGTTCCAATTCTTGCTCCAATTGCTGGTGCGTGTTTTGGTGGTTGGTTGTACCCACGTGTTATCGGTGCTTACCTACCAGTAGAAGGCCAAGGCTGCACAATTCCAAACCAATGTGAAACAGAAGAAGAAGCTGAACAAGCTCAAGCTTAATCCCTAAGCGACCTTACATTTACTAAAATATAAATAACGAAAGAAAAAGGATTCTTACCATGACCGAGCAAAAATACATTGTTGCCCTAGACCAAGGCACTACAAGTTCTCGCGCTGTAATCCTCGACCACGATGCAAACATCGTTAGCTCTTCTCAAAGAGAATTCACTCAGATTTACCCGAAAGCAGGTTGGGTTGAGCACGATCCAATGGAAATCTGGGCGACTCAAAGCTCTACATTGGTTGAAGCTCTTGCTAAAGCAGGCATCCGCAGCGATGAGCTAGCGGGCATTGGTATCACGAACCAACGTGAAACCACCATTGTTTGGAACAAAGAGACAGGCAAGCCTGTTTATAACGCAATCGTATGGCAGTGTCGCCGTACTGCAGACATCTGTGAAGACCTAAAGGCGCGTGGCCTAGAAGACTACGTACGTGACAATACTGGCTTAGTCCTTGACCCGTATTTCTCAGGTACCAAAGTAAAATGGATTCTAGACAACGTTGAAGGCGCTCGCGAAGACGCTGAAGCTGGCAAATTACTGTTCGGTACAGTTGATACTTGGTTGGTTTGGAAAATGACTCAAGGACGTGTACACGTTACGGATTACACCAACGCGTCACGTACTATGTTGTTCAACATCAACGACCTATGCTGGGATCAGAAGCTACTTGATGAAATGGGCATTCCAGCAATCATGATGCCTGAAGTGAAGCGCTCTTCTGAGGTTTACGGTCAAACGAACCTTGGTGGTAAAGGCGGTACTCGTATCCCAATCGCGGGTATTGCGGGTGACCAACAAGCTGCACTTTACGGTCAAATGTGTGTAGAAGCAGGCCAAGCTAAGAACACTTACGGCACAGGTTGTTTCCTTCTAATGAACACAGGCCAAGAGAAAGTAACATCAAAGAATGGCCTACTAACAACGCTAGCATGTGGTCCTAAAGGTGAGCCTGCATACGCACTTGAAGGTGCAGTATTCATGGGCGGCGCATCAATCCAATGGCTACGTGATGAAATGAAGCTACTGGCTGGCGCAGAAGACTCTGAGTACTTCGCAACCAAAGTAGATTCTTCAAACGGCGTTTACGTAGTCCCTGCGTTTACTGGTTTAGGCGCACCCTACTGGGATGCTTATGCTCGCGGTACGATTGTCGGCCTAACTCGTGGTGTTAACTCTAACCACATCATCCGTGCAACGCTGGAAGGCATTGCTTACCAAACGCGTGACGTACTAGACGCGATGCAAGCGGATTCAGGCATCAAGCTAGCGAAACTACGTGTTGATGGCGGCGCAGTAGCGAACAACTTCCTAATGCAATTCCAATCAGACGTGCTGGATACTGAAGTTCACCGCCCGGAAGTAACAGAAGTAACGGCTCTTGGTGCCGCTTACCTTGCTGGCCTAGCGGTTGGTTTCTGGGACAGCATTGACGAGCTTCAAGACAAAGCCGTTCTTAACCGTACCTTCATGCCACACCACGACGAAGAGAAGCGTAACCGCCGTTACAAAGGTTGGAAGCGTGCTATCAAGTGTGCACAGGTTTGGTCTGAACTGCACGATGACGACGAAGAGTAATACTGATTATTCAGCTAATCGTTAATCATTAGCCGCTGACCTAGGAACTCGAGTAATCTAATCGACTAGATTGTTCGAACCTCAGCAAACGAAACTAAAAAGAGCACTATTTTGTGCTCTTTTTTGCGTTTCGGGCTCAAATTCCATGTTTTGAGCAGCGTTTTTGCGGTTTAGACATGATTCCTTACCATCATTACTTCTCTCTTTTCATCAATTCGAGCACAATAGCGTGAGTTTATATTTTCGATTTTGACGCGCTAGAGCCCTTTGCGCGCAGGGAGTGGTAAGTTAAGTGAAGCAGATACCAAGACACCAGCAGATTGTAGACCTGGTAAAAACACAAGGATATGTGAGTACCGAAGAGCTCGTTGAAAAGTTCGATGTCAGCCCACAAACCATCAGACGAGACCTCAATGAACTGGCCGATAGCAACAAAATCCGTCGCTATCACGGTGGTGCAACCATTCCTTTAAGCTCGGAAAACACCTCTTATAACACGCGTAAAGCGCTTAACTTCAACGAAAAAGACGTGATCGCCGACGAGCTGGTTAAACATATCCCAGATGGCGCAACCTTGTTCGTTGATATCGGAACCACACCTGAATCGGTTGCTCGCGCACTCAACAAGAATCATAAGCAGCTACGAGTTGTGACCAACAACATTAACGTTGCGAGCATCCTTCTGCCGAACCCTGAGATCAAGGTTATCTTGGCGGGCGGTGAAGTAAGAAACCGCGACGGCGGCATAGTGGGTGAAGCGACACTCGATTTCGTGAAGCAGTTCCGCCTTGATTTCGGAATCTTGGGCATCAGTGGCATCGACTTTGATGGCTCACTGCTCGATTTTGACTACCACGAAGTTCGTGTGAAACAAGCCATCATCGAAAACAGCCGCAGTATCTTCTTAGCCGTCGACCACACAAAGTTTGGTCGTAACGCGATGGTTAAGCTCGGTAATATCTCTCAAGCCCACATGGTGTTTACTAATAAGCAGCCACCAGAAGAGATTCTCAACATCCTTAAAGATTCCGCAATACCATTAGAAGTGATCGATACCGCTCGTCCTATGAGCGAATAACTCACATAAGTGCTCGGTGAGCCACTTTCTATAATGAATCACGATTCTTTATAGAAAAGTTAAAAAAGTAAAACTTGCTCGCTGTCACTGTCGCTTCTATGCTCGAATTAGACTTATTTGAACCTCTGCTTTCATAAGCAGAGGTTTTTTTATACCCAAATCACATAAAACGCGCATAAACGAAAATAATAAATGACCGCAAACGAAAGTTCATATAGGATTCAATTATGTTCTAAAATGCTCGTTTGCTCAGAAGAGGTCAAAACCATGAGTGCTAAACAAAATAATTCAAACAACAGTACATCTTCCACTTTAGACTTGCTCGTGATTGGCGGCGGCATCAATGGTGCAGGCATCGCGGCAGATGCAGCAGGTCGTGGTCTAAACGTTGGCTTATACGAAGCAAATGATTTCGCATCTGCGACGTCTTCTGCTAGCTCAAAGCTTATCCACGGTGGCCTACGCTACCTTGAACATTACGAATTTCGTTTGGTTTCGGAAGCACTCGCTGAACGTGAAGTCTTGTTAAGAAAAGCGCCTCACGTTGCTCAGCCAATGCGTTTCCGTTTACCTCATCGACCATTTTTACGCCCAGCTTGGATGATTCGCTGTGGCCTATTCCTTTACGATAACTTGGGTAAGCGCACCACTCTTCCTGGAAGTAAGACAGTCAACCTAGCGAAATCGGGCCTACTGAAACCAGAAATGAAGACAGGCTTCGAATACTCAGATTGCTGGGTTGATGATGCTCGTATGGTATTGCTCAACGTGTTGGCAGCAAAAGAAAACAACGCAGAAGTACGTAACTACTGCCGTGTTGAAAAAGCGCACCGCGAAGGTGGTGTTTGGCATGTAACGATCCTTGATGTGATGACAAACCAACGCTTTGAACGCAAAGCAAAAGCGCTTGTTAACGCAGCCGGTCCTTGGGTTAAACAGTTCTTTGATGATGGATTAGAGCAGGCTTCGCCTCGTAATATTCGTCTGATCAAAGGCTCACACATTGTTGTGCCACGCATTCATGACGAGCCACAAGCGTACATTCTGCAAAACAAAGACAATCGCATTGTGTTCATGATCCCTTACCTAGATAAATTCTCGATCATCGGTACTACCGACCTTGAATACAAAGGCGACCCACGTAACGTCGCAATTGATGATGTCGAAGTGGATTACTTGATTGATATCGTTAACCAGCACTTTGTTAAACAGCTTGGTCGTGAAGACGTGGTTTGGACATACAGTGGCGTAAGACCGCTTTGTGACGACGAATCGGATTCCCCACAAGCGATCACTCGTGACTACACATTGGAATTGGACGCAGAGCTCGATCAAGCGCCACTGCTTTCGATCTTCGGTGGCAAGTTGACCACTTATCGTAAGCTCGGCGAAGCGGCACTTAAGAAGCTTGAGCCACACCTAACCAACATGGGTGCACCATGGACAGCGAACGACACGCTTCCAGGCGGTAACTTTAGTTGCAGCAGAGAGCAGCTTGCGAAGATGATCCACACTAAATACCCTTGGGCATCTGAAGCGCTATTGCTTCGTTACGTGACTCAATTCGGTACTTACACGTGGAAACTACTGGAAGGCGCAAATAGCGAAGCTGACCTTGGCATTCAATTCTCAAGCGAGGCACATGGCGTTTATCAAGTTGAAATCGATTACTTGATCAATGAAGAGATGGCGATGACAGACGAAGACATCTTGTGGCGCAGAACCAAGCTTGGCCTGTACATGAGTGAATCAGAGCAGCAAGCAGTAACGGATTACCTGAAAGAGAAACTACAAAGCAAGGTAGTGAGCTTTTCTCAAGTAGGCTAACCCCACCAGCCTAAGCATGGTTCAAGAACATACTTAACAACGAAGCTTAGCGTCCCCCGCGCTAAGCTTTTTTATATCCACCCTATTTACAAAACCTTAGTGCTAACTGAGTTTGTCTATATCTACGGTTTCTTGTATCCAAATATTCTTATGCGTTCAGATAGAGACTGGAATGCAGAAACGAAAAAAAACTCCCGAAGGAGTTTTTGTCTAAGTCTGTAATTCGCCATTTAGCTAGTCAGCAAAATTACCAACTCACTAGCCCGTTAAACGAGCATGCAGTAAATCTTTAAGCTCAGAACGATCATGTTTCAATTGGTGCATCGAGCCGTCATCAATGGGTGAATCTTTCAGCTCTAGTTTACGAATCTCTTTATCAAGGTTGTCGTATGTCTTCATATCTGCTGCAAAGCCATCGTCAGTTTTAGCAAGCTCAGCAATTTTGTCTTTCATTTCAGGAAATTCGTGAACAAGAGAGTGATTTTCACCTAGCATAGAAACCTCTTAAGTTGAGTAAAGTGATTGGTAGTACACATTCATTATTTACCTTAGCAAGGGACTCAAATAACAAATGAGATCCAGTACACAGCCTAGAATATAGACAGTTCAGATTCACAAATTTACAACATAAATCGGCAGGGATGCGTTGTTTTACATAGAAGAAAGCCTCACGTAATCGCAAGGCTTTGTAGAAGTGAGTTCTTTATAAGAACAGTGACAGAAATGATAATAACAGCAGCTAAAAAGTATTTTCAAAAAAGGATTAGCTGCTACAACCACCAGAATGAACTCGATTCATTTGATCATGTGAAGACGTGTCAGAGCCTGTCGATTGGCATCCTGCCACGAACAATAGCGTTACAGATAAGATAAGCCATTTCATAATTAATCCTCTTTTAGTCATGACTAAAGCATAGTGCTTAAAAGCGCGGATACCTCAGTCATTAACTAAAGCCTTACCTGCCGATAAAGCCTTAGTTAATGAACAAAGCATCGCTTCATTAACTAACGACCAGTCTCTGTGCAAAAAACTTTCACCAAACGAACAAAAAACAGTCACAACTCTCTCTAAGCTTCACAAAAACCAGCCTTCCGATTCCTTTTGGTTATTACATAAATAACATCAATTCATTTTTAGAATCACCACCAAACCGATACATTAGTGTCATCTCCTAATGACGACCTCAAGGTAAACGATATGAAAAAGACCATTTTAGCAACACTGATTACCATCACATCAATGCAAACAATGGCAGCAGTTGAAGTAACCGACGAAAACTTCGCTCGTGCAGAAAGCGACCTTTACTTCACTCAACAGTTAGAGCATCAACCGGTTAATGTTTTTGAGCATAATCGCGAAAACGTAACGGTAGAGAACCAAATGATTATCCGCTCTAACACCGACCTGCTCTATTCAACCGCGGTTGTCGATGTCTCAGAAGGCGCAACATTCAAACTGGCGAAAGGCGATGCGTACCAGATCATGCATATCTTCAATAACAATCATGATAACCACATGGCCATTTATGGTGGCGAAGAAATTTACATCGACTCAGAAATCGCAGGTTCAGACTACATCTACATACTGATGCGAACTGCAACAAGTGCTGGCGCAGATGAAGCGCATCGACTGCAAGATGCGGCGGTCATTAATGCGAAATCAGCTAAGCCTTTTGAACCTGCTTCAGATTGGGATGATGCATCTCGAGATAACGTCCGAGCAAAATGGGAGAAGCTAGTTAATGACATCAAGACAGAAGAAGCCTTCACACCAAACATCACAGCAACATCAGATAACAAGCAGTTTATGATTGGTACTGCGGTGGGTTGGGCTGGTATGCCGGCAGAGCATGCTGTGTATACATCACGAGCGGGCACAGGTAAAACAGAATGTGCAAACATCACGTTTGAAGCACCCTCATTACGTTATGACGAAGGCGGTTATTGGTCAATTACGGCCTATTCAAGCCAAGGCTGGTTGATGACGAACAACAACAGTGCTGATTCAACGACATCAACACCCAATAAAGACGGTTCTTACACGATCCACTTTGCGCCAAAAGGGCAAACCTGTGACGCTGCAAATAACGTAATTGAAGTAAACGATGATGGCTGGAACTTTGCGGTTCGTGCATACCGTCCTAGTGATGAAGCGGTAGCATCAGGTGAGATGCACAACTTCCCACAGGTCACTGCTCAATAGCGGGGAATAACGACTGAGTTGCGAGTGATTAGTGTTAATTAACTGGCAATAACAGCTGCTAACAATAACAGCTACTAACAATAACCTAGCCTCTCATTTGAGAGGCTTATTGCTTTTCTTTTATGATGGTTTGGGAGGTAGTGATAATTTTTCGCTTAAGCCATTGATTCATCGGGTGCATTCTCTTGTTATGAGATTCCACCAGCACGATTTTTTTGAGCTCTTCCGGTGCATAATCAGGAAAAGAGAGATAATCGAACTCTTCATTAAGATAAAGAGCAAGCTGCTTGGAACACGGTAGAATCATGTCACTTTGTTTAATGACCTCTAATAGCGTGTGCAAATACGAGCTTCTTGCTTTCACTTTAAGCTGCTCTGTCGACAAATGCTTGGCGATATAAGGCTGAATATCATTCCACCCCGGTATCACCAAACTCGCGTATTCCGCTTCATCTATCTCTTGCTGTGAAATCACTTTGCCAGCTAATGGATGGCCGGTTTTAACCAACCCGACAAAGTCATCCTCACCGATAATCTGATGGGTAAACTGCTTATTCGTGTCGATTGGAGAAAAGTTGATAGCTGCTTGTATCTCGCCATCCAACAATTTTTTCAGCGTTTGAGAGCCCCAATTAACAATATTGACTTGAGCATTGGGCGCTTCTTGAATGAGACCAAGGCATAAACGCGCACCAAGCCAGTTCGAGATAAAACCGTTAATTGCAATCGTGATGTTGCCTTGATACTCGGCAGGGTCAAAGCTTGGGGTTTCAAGAATCACGTCGTCCAAGCTTTCCATGATCATTGGCAGCCGTTCACCAAGCTCTAACGCACGTGGAGTTGGCTTCAAACCGGAATGGACACGAGTAAACAATTCGTCATCAAAGTATTCTCTCAATCGCCCTAGTGCTTTACTCACTGCGGGCTGACTCAGCGCCAATTTATTGCCAGCAATGCGAGTATTTTTGGTTTCTAGCAAAACCAGAAAAACGCGGATTAAATTGAGATCCAATTGTTTCATAGTTACCTGTCATTAAAGTTTGGTCAGGGAGATATTTAGCCGTCTGGCGATAAAAGCTAACTTAGCGAATATCTCTCTCATTATGGCTCATTTGACGATTGATTCGCTTAACGATCTTTAACTCTTTCTTACTCTCTAGACAAACTAAACAATAAATCATCATAGAAAAAAGCAGAACTTCAATTCCTTAAAGTTCTGATTTAACAATCCATGACTGCTTACGCTCTGCGCTTCTTGAAAGCGTGCCAGCCGGCGCTGAGAATTGTTTTTACCACCACACTTAATGCGCTTAGTTTAGGGTCGGTATTCTTGCCAGAGGCGATGCGCCACATTTGATGTTCATACCAAACCAGCCCGACCATCGCCATCCTGTCTAAAGCGGGCTTTCCTGTGGTTGGCACCGTTAGCGGCATACCGTGGCTAGGGTTTTCAATTAACTTGTTAGGGAAATCTGGATCAACCGCCATTGTGCGCGCAATACCAATAAAATCGGTCGCCGAGGTGTTTAATGCTTCATTCATTGCTTGCGCGGTTCGAAAACCACCCGTGACCACCAGCGGAGTGCTCACAAGCTTTCTCGCCTTCACCATGTAATCCATAAAATACGCTTCACGCTTTACCGTGCTGGACTTGATTGATTCAGCTTTGCTCTTTGAACCCATCATTGATGGACTTTCATAGGTGCCGCCAGAGATCTCAATCAGGTCGATACCGTTATCACTCAGTGTTTGCACAACCTGCATCGACTCTTCTTCAGTGAAGCCACCTTTCATGAAGTCGGCGCTGTTGAGCTTAATTCCGACAGGGAAATCTTCACCGACCTCTTTTCGAATCGCGCGATAAACCTCAAGCACAAAACGAAGTCTGTTTTCGAGTGAGCCACCCCATTTGTCTTGGCGTTGATTGTGTCTCGAAGACAAAAACTGACTCACGAGATAACCATGAGCACCGTGAATCTGCACGCCAGTAAAGCCTGCTTGTTTTGAAAGCTTTGCACTCAGCGCGAATTTATCAATGATTGCGATTATTTCCGTCTCAATCAGAGCTCGTGGCGTATTGAAGCCTTTCTCTAACCCGCGCTCTAAAGAGATCGCCGAAGGAGCAACGGGGCTATCACATAAGAATTTAGGAATTTGCTTTCCTGGGTGGTTCAATTGCATCCATATCTGCGAACCATTTTGTGTTCCAGCCTTCGCCCACTCACGAAATACGCTTAAGTCACTTTGCTCATCCAACACAACGTTTTTAGGTTCACCAAGCGCACCTCTATCGACCATCACGTTGCCCGTCATGGATAGGCCAATTCCTCCTTGAGCCCAACGCTGGTAAAGCGTGACTAAACCTTGCTTAGGGTTATGATGTTTATCACCTAGCTGTTCACTCATTGCCGATTTGAACAGGCGATTTTTGATCACTTGGCCATTAGGAAGAGAAAAAGGGTCGTTGAGGCAGATTGGATTCATGCGCGTGGTTACTTTCTTTGGTCTATATATTGCGTCCAGTATGCCCTATTTTATTCGACAGTTCTGAGCATTTAGTGCCTATTTCGAAGCAAATTTCACTCAATAATAAAATGCCAGCGGCATAGCCGCTGGCATTAATTGATTATAAACAAAACCTTAAACAGGCGATCTAAGTCATCACTTTATCGTGGATTTCTTGACCTTAGTGAACGGTGTCGATTTCCATTTATCGGTTCTTACCTCTTCACCGGGCGTGTACATGCGTAACACTGAATACCATTGGTGAGCGGGGATAGGTAAGAAGTTAGGATCATCTTCATGCCCTTTTACATCGCTACTCATGTAAATGGTGTAGCTGCCATCAACATTAGGCGTTAGCGTTCTGTCTCCACGGGAATGACGGTTTAAGTCATTTTTCTCCATCAATCGGCTTTCACCACTGTAGGCCGTGTATGACCAAAAACCACCCTCTTCTAGCGGTGGCGAATCGAAGGTCACCGTGTAATCATACTTACTACCATCGAGCGCACCGCCTTCACTATCGAAGAAGTCACCGCTGTACATAGTGTGTTTTGCAGGCAGCCCCCATTGGCCCATTAAGGTGCCGTAGGCGTGCTGAAAGCTTGGAACCTTGGTCATTTCATCACGAGTGCCTAACACGTCACGTGAATCATCAAAGCCCGCATTAATGATTCGTTCCAGTCCGTCTTTTTGACCAGACTCGATCATACGAAGCTGCTCTTTCATAAATGGATGATTGGCTTTGCCTAATTCAAGATCTCCTAAGCCAATGTACTCGAACAGTTCAACCAGCTTTTGGTCATGTGCCTTCATAGTTCCTTCAGACAGAATGAAATTGGTTCGTTCGACCCAATTAGAATCTTCAGGGTCTGGATACTCGCGCTCAACAGGATCTGGCCCTTTCTGACCTAAATATTCCGACAACGTCCTAATATTCCATTGATCCATTAACTTTTGAGCAGTTGCAGAATCGTCACCGCCAAGGTCCATGATTCGCCCCATCATCTTGACCAGCGGATGCTCGACATAGATGACTTGATCGACACTCGCAGGCACTTCACCTTTCCACCCTTCAACTGCATACATGAAGCTGCCGCCTTTTGTGCCTCGCTGTGGAGAGCCAAAAGCCGAGTCAGTAAAGTGCTGCATATTCATGGTATGGAACAACCAGTATCGATTGTCATCATGGTCTGGAATCGTAACGATGACAGGCTCTGCTGCTAGATCCATCCAACCCATCAAATGTAACGTGTCATTGTTAATCGTCGGGTGCGCAGTGTAAGTGTCGTCAGCAAGTATTCGAATATTTTGGAATCGATTCAAAGGGTAATCTTGCTCAACGACGGTTTTGTAAAAGTATTTGTAGGCTTCATCTATCGAGTACGCGTACTCATAGGCAAGTTGTGCCAATAGCTGATTATCCTTTTTGAGCGACGCTAAACTCGCCATCTCAACGGGGAGAGTTTCCGTCTTTATCTCCATTGCTGTTTTTGTTGCCACAGCTACGCTCGTCGCGTCCACGGATTGGCTCGCGAGTACCGGAGACGGAAGTGCAACCATGAAAGCACAAGCCAGTGCTGTCGCAAGTATGTTTTTTTTCATCATTTAATGTCCTAACTAAAAACGAGTACGGAAGGTGATCCAAGTGTTGTTGTCAGTATCACCACTAAAGATGATGATGTTGTCACTATCGACCTTGTAGCCCAGTTGCATTTCAGCAGAGAAATCTCGTGTGTTCTCACCATCTAATCCGTAGGTGTATTGTGGAGCGAGTAGAAGATAAAATTGGTCAGCAAAATCGTACTTTAAGTAGTTAATACTGCTGATGATTTGCGTGTCCTCAAACTGATTACTCTCCTCCCACATTTGTCCGTACGTTAGGGCGCTGTACAGGTTAACCTTATCGCTCAGCTTGAACGACTGCATGATGCCCGCCGACGCATAGTTTGAGGTTATGCCATCGTTGGAGAAGTCGTGTCCAGCATCAACAAACAAGCCAGTGCCCGTTTTCTTGTTGGGTGTGAAGAATCGTGCTCGATAGTTTTCAAAGTTGTTTTTGCCTTCCAGCTTACCCAACACACCCCAATCGCCACGATTCACGCCAAGCTGGAAGGTAGCGCCAAGCCCTTTATTGCCCGCAATAATTTCACCTCCCGTATAAACAGCCATTGGATCAGCCATGTCACTGGCAGGTTCTTCTTGAGCGGAAACACAAAATGCAAAGGGGATAAGCGCAAAGATAGAGAGTGTAAAAGTGGAAAAGGTGCCCGTGAGCAGACGTAACGGTTTCTTCATATTATTGTCCGATAGTAAGGTGCGCTTGTTACAGCACACCTTGTATTAGTCGTATTTGGCGTTAGTCAGCAACCACTGATTTGTCTGCCATACCAATACCACCGGCTTTCTGTCTTGGTGGAAACGCTTTGAGTGACTTCTGATATTCCGCCGCTGATTTTTGCAGCTTTGGTAGTACCCAAGACTTCTCTTTCATCCATAAGAACCAACCACGAGTATCAGGGCTACGCTCATAAGGATCAGCCTTGATGTTGATGAGCATCCCTAGTGGCCACTCTTCAGGAGGCGCAATCCACTCCGTTTTGGTTTTTAGGTGCACTTTCCAATCATCAACTCGGAACGCATTCAAATCTTGCTCGTTGTAGAAGAAGAACTCATGGCGTTGGCTCGGCTCACCTTTGGTCAACATATCCAGCTGGTTATAACCATCCAAGTGGACTTGATAACGCTCGCCGTTTAACTCTTTTCCATCAAGCAGTTCTTGCTTAATGTCGCCTTCACCCACTGCAGCCATAATGGTTGGCACCCAGTCTTCAGAAGTCATGAAGCCATCGGTGTATTCACCTTGAGGGATTTTATCTGGCCAGCTGACCAGCATTGGTACACGGAAACCGCCATCCCACGTCGTGCCTTTTTGACCACGGAAAGAGGCAGAACCACCATCAGGCCAATGATCTAGGTTTACGCCGTTGTCTGAGGTAAACAAGATTATCGTGTTATCAATTTCACCAAGATCTTCTAACTTATCGAGTAATACACCGATCTGGTCATCAAGTTCAATCAAGCCATCGTAATACGTGTTGATTTGGCTCGCGCCTTGATACTCAGGACGCACGTGTGTTTTTTGGTGCATACGAGTCGGGTTGTACCACATGAAGTAAGGTTGTTCGTCTTTCTCTGCTTCATGTCTATCGAGCCAATTAGTAGCAAACTCCAAAAATTCGCCATCAACGGTTTGCATGCGTTTAGAGCCTAAAGGACCTTTATCTTCAATCGTTTGCTTTCCAACCACACCAAACCTTGGGTCTTCTTGCATGTCCACACTCTCGGTAGCGATGGTGTGAAGAACATTACGAGGGCGACCTCTGAAGTTAGGGTCTGTTGGGAATTCCGGCTGTTCAGGCATCTCCATAACGTTGAGGTGGTAAAGGAAACCGAAGAATTCATCAAAGCCGTGCACCGTTGGTAAGTGACTGTTGTTATCGCCTAGGTGACTTTTACCGACATGCACGGTCGCATAGCCTTTGTCTTTCAGCATTTCGGCTAGGGTTGGATCTTCTTTTTGAAGGCCAAGTGAAGAGCCCGGCTGACCGACAGACGTTAAGCCTGTTCGGAAAGGATATTGACCTGTGATAAAGGCAGAGCGCCCCGCGGTAGAGCTGCCTTGTGCGTAGTAATCACTGACCATCATGCCGCGCTCGGCAATTCGATCAATGTTCGGCGTATCCACTGCGCCTAAACCGCGGTGGTAGGCAGACAGATCCGTTGGGCTCACATCATCGAGCATGATGGCAACCACATTGGGTTGGCTCGCTGCGTGTACATTGACGCTCGCCAGTACCGAGAGCGCCAGAGCGGATTTAACAAAAGACTTATACATTTATAACCCTCATTCACTATGAGTAAATCGCTGAAGTCACAACGAACCATTGTTGAGGTAAATGGTATAAGAAAGAGGCCAAAAATGGCTTGATAGCCACTATTACGATTCTTAATAGTGGCCGTTAGAAAGGGGCGTTATTTAAAGGGAATAGTAGCGTGATGCTAGGATTGAATAATCGACGTGATTTCTTTTTGAAGCCAATCCGTGAACGGATTATTGCGGTTTGCTTGATGAGTAAACAGTGCCAATTCTCGACGATAGGTGTCTTTCAATAGTTCCGGCGGTAAATCGATACAACGATAAGAGTGATCAAGCAAATAGCGGCATTTAGACGATGTCACATAGATGAAGTCGCTATCTTTAACGACCTCTAGCATCAAATTCATATTGTTGCTTCTGAGCCCGATGTGTTTATCTAAGTCATATTTTTTGATCAACATTTCCGTCTTGGACGGCTGAATGTAACCAGGGATCATATTGATACAGAGTGGGTATTCCAGAATTTCCTCAAGGGAATTGCCTTGAATTGGGTGGTCAGCTCTTAGCACCAACATGAACTTATCAAAACCAACTGGGCGTTCAGTCAGGGTTTTATTGACGTCCATAGGAAGATAGCTCACTCCCCAACACATTCGGTTGGTCTCTAGGGACTGCACGCCATTATCTAACCAAGGTGAGCATTGGAACGTCACTTGCGGCGCTTCTTTGGTCAGCTTCTTGATTAATGGCACACCCACTGGGATCAAAAGCGGGGAAGGCAACATGATTTGAACCTCCCCTCTTAAATCTTCCAACCCCCACTCATCATTGGGTATGTAAAGGTTATCTAACTGCTCTAATAGCAGAGGCAAGGTTTCGATAAGCTTTAAGCATTTTGGGGTGGGTTCAAGCCTTGCTTTATCTCGAACAAACAATTCATCATCAAATTGTTCTCTGAGTTTACGAAGCATGACACTGATCGTCGGCTGACTTACGTTCAAGGCTTTGGCTGCACTCACCGTTTGACGAGTTTCATTAAGCACCAAAATGAGCCGCAGTAAGTTTAGGTCTTTGGTCATGCCCTACTCCAAATGATTTAGAAAAGTGGAAAGTACGCTGGCGAATACCCTTTTTTCATCGCTTCTACCATAGGCAATAATTTGGGTAATGCGTGCCGAAAAAACACCTCATACCCTTGGCACAAATGATTCATCGGACTGCCATCTTCGGTTGTTGCTATTCTGTTTTTAGGACAACCACCTTGGCAGAGTTCAACAAAATCACAACGTCGACAAGTGCTGTTTAACTCATCATATTTGTTGGTGCCAAACGCGATTTGTTCTGGTGAGCTCGCCATAGTTGCAAGCTTATCACTGTTCATGGTACCCAATTGATGATCTTGATACCCATAATGGTCACAACTGTAAACATTGCCGTCATGCTCAACCATTAATTGCTGTCCACAAGTCGCGCTGTGATGGCACATTTGGCTTTGGTAGCCCATCAACACCATTAAACAGTTTTCAAAAAACTGGATATACACTTTACCGACATCATTGGCGCTCCATGCATCAAACAAGTCACAAAGAAATTGCCCCCACTGCTCACCGGTTAACGACCAATCATGCCCTGTTCGTCTGTCTAACTCATGATCGATACAAGGCTGAAACTGCATGTAACCACTGCCATTTTCAACCAAAAACTGATAGATCGTTTTACCGTGTTTGTAGGTTTTATTGTTCACGACCGTTAACGTATTAAAATCAACATTGTGCTTCTTTAGGTAAGACATCCCACGCATTGTGCGTTCAAAAGACGACTCGCCATTTTTGTCGATCCGAGCGATGTCATTCAGAATATTGGGGCCATCGATACTGATGCCCATCATGAAATTATGTTTAGCAAAGAAACTCGCCCAGCGATCGTTAATCATGGTTCCGTTGGTCTGCATCGTATTCACGACGAGCTTGGTTGTCGCTTTGCTTGCCTGCGTTTTCATCGCAGCTTCATAGAAATCGAGCCCTCTTAACATAGGCTCGCCACCATGCCAGATAAAGTCCACTTGCTGATCTTTCATTGGCTGCGCGTCGATATGAGCACCGACAATTTTCTCCATCATGTCTAGAGACATTGAAGATCTTTTATCGACATCTTGTCTATTGAGATAATAGCAGTAGCTACAATCCAGATTGCACTGAGCTCCTTCTGCTTTAATGAATAAGCTAAAAGGATAAGTAGATGTGTTCATATCGATTCCCGTACTTTTTTGCCAACATATCAACCGAAAATCAATCAAACAATAGCGCCTAAAGCACCCTACCCGCACACGTCGTAGAGTCGCTTCACCACCCTAAATCAATGTCAATTAAAACAAGCACTTGAAGGCTAAAAAGAGACTATTAACATCCTTAATATCGGCTATTACACTCCTTAATCTCACTTGCTCATATGATAAATGCCGAATTCTGTTCCTACGATCTAAGGTGTTCCATGAGAAAGCTCCTCTATAAGAAAAGTGTACTGACCAGTTTAGTGTGTTCTTTGTCCAGTATTATCGCGATGCCAACCCTTGCCCAACAATCTATTAATCCTGAAGAAGAGCTCGCTTACAATCTAGGTGTTCAAGCATTTATCTATGGTACGGGTCCATTAACCGTGGCTGCGGTTAGGCAAACGACCACATCTGTTGATGCGCCGATGGACAACGCCATGGCACCATTGAATGAGATGGGTAAAACACGCGTTCTATCCGGACCTCAGGATAGAATTGTACCTACCGTCAACAACGATACGCTCTACTCACAGGCTCACTACGATCTGGATTTATCAGGTCCAATGGTGATTGATATTCCTCGCACCGATAACCGTTATTACATTGTTCAGCTATTGGATGCTTACTCAGATTCGATTGAAGATCTGCATGTGAAGAATGTCGGCGACCAAGGTTCAAAAGTGCTTTTGGTTAACAAAGGATGGGCTGGTGAAGTGCCAGAGGGGATTGATCGTGTCGTAGAGTCTCGCACTCCTATGGTTTGGTTAATTCAACGAACGGGCGTGTTTGGCGAGCAAGACCTCAATGACGCATTGGTTACTCACGA
The DNA here is from genome assembly GCF_041466065.1 of Vibrio sp. 10N.239.312.C11. NCBI lineage: Bacteria > Pseudomonadati > Pseudomonadota > Gammaproteobacteria > Vibrionales > Vibrionaceae > Vibrio > Vibrio sp. 10N.239.312.C11. Next base: position 49,348 of record NZ_JBFSRZ010000008.1, on the reverse strand, counting down.
TAAATTCCTCAGCTACCCACTCGGTCGACTCGGCGCAGAGCATGACATCGTAGAACTTAAAGCTTCGACAGGTCGCATCCCACCCATGGCGAGGCCTGAAGGGTTAGAGTGGTATTCATTGATTGACCGTGAGCTACGTAAAAACCCGATTCCAGAAGATGCTGCCATCGTTGATCAATTCCAGCAAATTGGTATTGGAGGATCGACCCCCTTTAACCCTGAATCACTAACTTCAGCACAGAAAAAAGGGCTAATGCGCGCGATTGAGTCTTCACAACAGATCATTCAATACGCAGGTCGAAGCATCGGTGATGTCAATAATGGCTGGTCGATGATGTACGAGGGTGGCCGTTACGGAAATGATTATCTGAGCCGAGCGAGCATCAATATGCGTGCGGCTGGTTTGAATGTGCCAGAGCGAGCACTCTATCCAAACCGATACACGGACTCGAATGGTGAGCAGCTGTCGGGAGACAATCAATATCGAATGACCATGCCAGCTGATGCACCCGCTGACGCCTTTTGGTCGTTGACCATGTACGACGCTAAAAACCTGTTCATGGTTGAGAACTTCATTCAACGCTACTCCATCTCAACCAATCGTAAAGATGAGCTGAAATACGCAGAAGACGGCACCTTGCCAATATGCATTCAATACGTAAAACCGTCCGATCCAACGTGTAACTGGCTACCAGCACCTCAAGATGACTTCTATCTTCACATGCGCCTGTATGAGCCAACTCAAGCCGTTCTCGACAATGAATATCCACTGCCACAAGTTGAAAAGCTCTAGCCCCAACTTGGTCAAGTCGATTGCCACGGCGTTCTTAATGTTCGCTCGTGGCAATTCGTTCTCTCCTCAAATACATGACTCAAACTGCTAGCAACATAACTCATACACTGAAAATGAGGTTCTATTCTTGAAAACACCTTTCATCACACTGTCTCTGTTAGTAACAGGGATAGTCAGCTCTCTCGCTCACGCGGGAGGGTTAAATCTATCTCAGATTGCGACAACCAAAAGCGTTGGCACAGCCGGCGCAGGAAACGTAACCGCGAACGATGCATCCGCCGTGATCACCAACGCTGCTGGGTTATCGGCCATTGAAGAAAGCGCTTGGATTCTCGGCGTTCAATACCTAGATGTTGAAACCACATTTGTCCGTGACGATAACTCGGCTTCGACCACAGGAAGCAGCGCGGATGTTCTCCCTCACTTATCTTACGCATCAAGGCTCAATGACCAATGGGTCGTTGGCGCAGCATTGCACGCAGCTGGCGGCACTGGCGTTAAATACTCACACGGCGTTGGCGCACACCCTGCTTTATTGATCAAAGAAAATAGCATTTCGGCACTCAACTTTACGTCGTCATTGTCATATCAGGTCAATGAACAACTGTCTCTTGGTGGTTCTTTGATATTGCAGCACGCTGCGCTTGAAACTCAAGCATTGAATGGTCGAGAGCTTCAAGGAGATAGCCTCGACCTAGGATTCGGCCTGAGTCTCAATCACCACATCAGTGACAACACACAATTGGGTGTCAGTTATCAGGGCCAATTTGATCACGACCTTTCCCTTGATAACGCCAACGCTTTTGGCATTAGCTCTGAACTAACATGGGTTCGAAGCTTAAACTTAGGGTTGAAGCATTCATTAAATGAAGACTTAAACCTTCTACTCAGCTCCAACATGGAGACATGGCAAGATTATGATGACAAATACTTAACCACCTATTCTCTTGGGGTTGGTGTGGAATACGCATACGAGGATTGGTTGCTGTACAGCGGAGTGAGCGGTGACACGAGCCCTGTAAGCAGTCAAAACAGAGATGTGTTACTCCCGCTCGATAAACAGTGGCGTATCGGATTCGGCGCTGAGAAGAAGATATCCAACGACTTACATCTAGGATTGAGCTACCAATACCAAGATTTAGGCCATGGTGAAATTAATGCTGACTCAGGACTATTTCAGCCTTCTGGCAGCTATTCGACCAACAGAGTTCACTTCATCACTTTGTCTCTTCGCCATTAAAGCGAACTCTTGAGCGTTATTCGCTTCTAGCAAGAAACCGTACAAAAAAGGATTGGCTGTGACAGCAATCCTTTTAAATTCATGAATATCATTCTGCCAACCAGAAAGGCTCGAACACCCTTTACGCTCATGGTAATTGTCGTTATTGTGATTCTCTACGTCATCATCACAAGGACTGTCTGAGAGTTATGAACAGCACGATTGAAACTATTCTGGGGCACCGCTCCATTCGTCAATATACAAATCAACCGATTGAAAAAACACAACTTGATGTGATTATTCAAGCTGGTCTCGCGGCTTCGTCATCGAGCTTACTGCAGGCTGTTTCTATCGTGAGAGTGACAGACAAAGAGAAGCGCAAACTGTTAGCCGAATACGCAGGTAACCAAGCTTACGTTGAGAACGCGGCAGAGTTTTTGGTGTTCTGTATCGACTATCAACGCCACGCTCAAATCAACCCTGAAGTGAAAACCGACTTTACTGAACTGACCCTGATTGGCGCGGTAGATTCTGGCATCATGGCGCAAAACTGCATGCTGGCTGCTGAGTCTCTAGGTTTGGGTGGCGTTTACATTGGCGGGCTGCGTAACAGCGCACAACAAGTCGATGAACTGTTAGAACTGCCACTGCACACTGCCGTGTTGTTCGGGATGTGTTTAGGCCACCCTGCACAACAACCAGAGGTTAAACCTCGCCTTCCTGCCCACGTAGTCATGCACGAAAACCAATACCAACCGCTGAGCCTAGATGACATTGCTAGCTACGATGATTCAATGCAGAGCTACTACGCAAGCCGTTCAAGCAACCAAAAGCAGAGCAGTTGGTCACAACAGATCACTCAAAAGCTGTCTGGCGAATCTCGCCCGCATATCCTGCCTTACTTGAACAGCAAGCAGCTGACCAAGCGTTAAGCCGTTAAGCCGTTAAGCCGTTAAGCCGTTAAGAGCTTGCAACAAACCACAGCAAACAGCAGCACAAACAAAAATGTCAGCGTAATATACGCTGACATTTTTATTTATCCAGAGGCGGCTAGCTTACAGATATTTCTCAATCGGTAACAATTGTAGGAAGCCTGACTGCATTCGTTCCCACTTGCCGGTTTCTGGTTCGCTGTCCCAACTTTGCTCGCCTGAATACCAATACACGTCACCGTCTTCGAGTTCCAAGCGCCAACTGTTGTCTTCACTCATCGCTTGCTCAATGGTGTCAGCTAACGTTTCAGCAATCTCTTTATTCTCGATGATCAAAACCGATTCCGTATTGAGGTAGGTAGAGCGCAAGTTGAAGTTGAATGAGCCAATACTCGCGATGCTGCGGTCGAATACGACTGATTTTGCGTGCAAGCCATAGGCCGTCTCAGGTGCACATTTCGACAAGTCCTGAGTCGATGCTTCACAAAGCTTAGATTCTGGTTTTAGCTCAAACAAGTCGATACCATGCTCCAACATATCGTAACGTCTGCCCGCATAAGCGGAGTGATTGGTCACCAGATCATTAGACGCCATAGAGTTCGTTAGCGCTTTTATCTCAACGCCCTTGTTGTTCAATCCCTGCCACTCTTCAAGCTGACCATCATCGAATACAAGGTAAGCGGATTCCAATAAGATCTCTTGTTTCGATTCGCTCGCTAATTTCCCTAGAAGAATCGCGGTCGCTTTCGGTTCATCGGTATTGTCTGAATCATCAGGGACGGGCTGATCGTAAACAAAACGCGCATTCACCCATGTCATCTCACCAATCACCTCTTTCAGTAAGCTATCCGCAGCCTTACGATCTAATGGTAACTCAGGGTAATTTTGATAATGCGGAACGACAATATTATCTATCTTTGAGAGATCAGGTTGTTCGTCATCACCCAGCATATCGACAGGGTAAGACCAACGGCTATTCCAGTACTCGACAAAGCTGGTTTGGATAGTGGTAACGACTGAGCCCATCACCAATACATCGCGGTCTCGGAAATTGATTTCATCAGAAAGGTCAAAATATTCATCACCGATATTACGGCCGCCAACCACAGACAAAGTACCATCTACGGTAAACGATTTATTGTGCATGCGGCGATTTAAGCGAGAAAAGTCACCGACAAAGCTCAGCCATTTACTGAAGCCACGGCGTGTTGGCGTTGGATTGAAGATACGAATCTCGACGTTCGGGTGCGCATCCAGTGCCGACAGCAAACCTTCACGTTCGTTGAGGTTGATATCATCCAACATTACGCGCACCTTCACACCGCGCTCGGCCGCGGCTAGCAAACGACTAGCTAAGTAGCTGCCCGATTCGTCAGAGTTCCAGATGTAGTATTGAATGTCGATGGTGTGCTCAGCACTTTCGACCAGTGCTAATCGCTGTGCCAAAGCATCCCAACCAGACTCTTGCAGACGAACCGCAGTAGTGCCTTGATCTAAAGCTTCAGGCTGAAATTCATTGGTTAGAACCGATAAAGAACTAGGTGCAGGAGAGGTTGGCGGTTCTGTTGGATGATCGATGCCTTCAGGAAGTGAAGAACACCCACCTAAAACGGCGATTAAGATTAACGTTAAACTGATGCGTTGGAGCACAGGCATGTATCTGACTTCCTTTTCACGATGGCGTCTTTAGAAACTTTCCGGACAGCTTTTCAATGAACAAGCTATTCCGATCTATTCATTGATTATTACTGCTAAAGCCTGAAATTTATAGGTAATTATCCAGTATAAAGTTAAAGGTCAGTAAATTGCCTACAGATCACTTAAGTTGAGTGAGTGCCAAACAGTATAAACTCAGCGGCTTTTCGACCATTTCAATGGTGAGTTCAGTTCGGTCTGGGTTGCAGTTCAACGCCAAAGCGTAGCCGTGTAAATAATCCACCAGCAAATCCAACGCGTTTTTGGTTTGCTCATCGGTTAACGCTAACGGGCTCAACACCGCTTCAAAGCGTTCACTAAATACTTCCATTGGCCCGAGGGATTTCATGGTCAATAAGGTCTCTAACAAGCCTCTATATTCGTTGAGCATCGACAAGTAACTCACACTGAGCCGATATAGGTTATCTTGCCAGTCTTGATTCAGCTCTGGCTGTGCCACTTCTTCAATCAAAGAAACTGTGATTGCCTCAAGCAGATCGTTTTTGTTTTTGAAGTAATAGTATATAGCCATCGCATCGACCCCGAGTTCCGTCGCCAACCCTCGAACACTTGGCACTTTGCCACTCTCTCGCATCATGCTTTTAGCAATAGTGAGAATTCTCTCTGCGCTGAGTTGGCTTGATCCACTCTTTGGTCGACCTCGTTTCTGATCCTTGACAGTCATACCGTCACCTCTTAAACTTTATTTCTACACTGTAGAATATTTTAATTTATTACCGTGTAGATGCCAAGTTTCTCATTGATATCGGAGTTAAAAATGTCAAATATTGTATTCATCGCAACCAGCCTTGACGGTTACATTGCAGACAAGCAAGGTGGCTTAGATTGGCTGCAAGCGATTCCAAATCCAGACGGTGACGACATGGGTTACAACGCTCATACTGATCATATCGATGCACTGGTCATGGGACGTAATACAATGGACATGGTGTTGAGCTTTGGCATTGATTGGCCTTACAGCAAGCCAGTCTATGTACTGAGCAACACTTTAAATGAAGTACCTCAAGAGCTTGAAGGTAAAGTATTTTTGATGAAGGGTGAGCTTGAACAGATTGTTGCGGATTTGAATAACAAAGGCTTAAAGAACTTGTACATCGATGGCGGCATCACCATTCAAAACTTCCTGAAAGAAGACCTGATTGACGAGCTGATCATCTCGACCATTCCAGTCTTACTTGGTGGTGGGTCTCCGTTATTTGGTGACTTAGTATCTCCCGTCAATTTTACATTGAAAGACGTCACGACGTACCTTGATGAGATAGTGCAAACTCATTACTTGCGTAAGCGTTAAAGCTGTTGTTGCTCTGAGGGCATGAAAGGATCAACACCGAAAACATTGTTCACGCGACGTAAGCTTTACCGTCTCTACACAAGCCTCCCCTAAAGTAGTACCCTTTATCGTCTCTCATTCTTGATGGTAGCTGGATATTATGAAGCTTTTGGTCGATCGCACTGGTGAACAGTTTTTAGAAATTCTGCAAGAATCTGGAGACACGCTGACGGTTCAATTCATTACCAATGAAGGCAGTAGAAAGGGCAAGCCATTCCAAGATAACCTGAGTGGATTGTTCCTCACAGGGTGGAAGCCGCGCACCACTTCAACCGCCATCGGATTAGAACGCTTTAAGCAAGGCAAACTTGAAGATCCCAAAGTGAGTTTCGCATTGCACCAACTCTATCCACTGGGTCGAGACGTAAAATTACCTTCCGGTGATATCGCAACTATCGCGAGTTACGCCAATACCCATGCCGATGGCTACTATATGTTTGTGCGCCTCAACGATGAGTTAACCCGACTCAAGATTACACCCGATTGGGAACTGCAACCTTCCGTTCAAAGGTTAGCCTTGCCTTATTACCCTGTGCCAAGAAGCCAGCAAGAACTCGACAATATTGACGATTTTGATGCGTGGGCGGGCGGTTTTTAAACACTGAAAGTCAGTAAACGCTATTGAGATCACATCCACCTATCGAATCTCAAGACAACAATATGTGCTCTCTAAACATTGATACGAATACCCGTTCTCAAACGATGCAAATAACGGTTTGGCTGTGTGCTGCTAAAGAGTGTTTCATTCTTTCCTACAAGCTCAAACGGGGCTGTATAAAATCAATAAACGCCGAGATACGTTTAGAGACAGAGGACGACTTGTAGTAAACCGCATTCACTCGCTCTCGATCTGTATTCGCAAGTTTGTCTTGTTCCAGAATAGGGATTAGACGCCCTGCTGCCATATCTTCCTGCACCATAAACCCCGATAAACAAGCAATACCATTTCCTGCTAAGACTAGTTGACGCACGGTTTCACCATTACTGGCTGTCACAGTAGGCGCGACATCACTTTGGTTTGGTAAAGGCCAATGGTTAAGCACTTTGTTACCCGCAAATCCCACAATTTGATGCGAGCTCAAATCTTCAGGTTTGGTGGGTAGCCCACGCTTAGCGAGATAATCAGGTGACGCCACAATATGGAGTAAGCTTTTTCCTAAAGGGCGAGCGTGCAGTGTTGAATCGGACAACTTACCGATTCGAATCGCAACATCGGTTCTCTTTTCTAGAAGATCAACAAAGCCTTCGTTGGAAGTGAGTTCCAACTCAATGTCTGGGTAAGCCTCTTTGAATGACTGCACCAACGGCACTAGCTGATGGAATACGAATGGACTGGCGGCATCGACTCTTAAACGACCTTTTGGCAACTCACCGCGCGACACGATTTCTTCTTCCGCGCTCTGAATCATCTGTAATCCCACCCTGACTGAATCGACAAACTGCCGTCCTTCTTCCGTCAATTCCACGCGTCTCGTTGTTCGGTTGAATATTGAGACGCCGAGTTGCGACTCAACCTTACTCACCGAACGAGATACCTTGGCGACCTGCACATCCAACACCTCTGCCGCCGCAGAAAAACCACCAGCATCGACAACGGTGAGTACCATTTCTAAATCATCTGAACGGGTTAACATGAGGCTCCTTCGCTATCTTCATTTTGTTTAATGTCATCTCGCTTGTGCTCATCACAGCTCAAATCATCTATGTCTTTTCGATCTCATCAGCTTAATCCAATGATCGGTTAACTCTTCAATTATTGCATATTTAACAAAGGTTATTTGTTAATAGCATCATTTATCACAAATATATTTTACTAGATAATCCTCGCCATCAAACGAAGCGCTCCTATTGCAGTCACAAGCTGCCCCATTTTATCGCGCTCGGTATTTAACAAAGAACAGTAAGAGAGATGATTATGCCATTAGCATTACTTGCATTGACGCTCAGCGCCTTTGCCATCGGAACCACAGAATTTGTCATCGTAGGCTTGATTCCTACCATGGCGAGCGACTTGAATGTATCTCTGCCATCAGCAGGTTTATTAGTCAGTTTATACGCGCTTGGCGTTGCTATTGGCGCACCAGTCTTAACGGCATTAACCGGCAAATGGAATCGTAAATCGGTGTTGCTGACCGTGATGGCATTGTTTGTCATTGGTAACTTATTGGCGTGGCAAGCTCCAGGCTATAACACGCTGATCGCCGCACGAATTTTGACTGGCCTTGCCCATGGTGTGTTCTTCTCGATTGGATCGACCATCGCGACAGGTTTGGTTTCAAAAGATAAAGCAGCCAGTGCTATTGCGATCATGTTTACGGGTTTAACGGTTGCATTGGTAACCGGCGTACCACTGGGCACTTATATCGGCCAAACCTTTGGCTGGCAAGCAACCTTCTTGATCGTTGCTCTGCTTGGTCTTATTGCTCTTATCGGTAGCGCTATCTTGGTTCCAAGCAACCTTAAGCAACCACCAGCGGCGAAGATTTCGGCACAACTAAAGGTTCTAACTCAACCACGCTTACTGTTGGTTTACGCTATCACAGCACTAGGTTATGGCGGCACATTCACAGCCTTTACCTTCCTTGCTCCAATACTGGAAAACGTATCAGGGTTTGATTCGAGCTCAATCAGCCTCATCATGTTGGTTTACGGTGTGTCAGTGGCGGTGGGTAACATCTGGGGCGGAAAAATGGCTGACAAGATGGGCCCGATTAAAGCGCTGACCGTTATCTTCTCTGGTTTAGCCGCAGTACTGGTGGTATTCAACTTTACCGCTGTAAACCCTTATGCAGCCGTTGCGACTATTTTGGTTTGGGGTGCATTTGCATTCGGTAACGTTCCGGGGCTACAAGTGTATGTTGTGAAACTGGCTGAGAAATACACACCAGACGCAGTCGATGTCGCTTCTGGGTTGAACATTGCCGCCTTCAACGTCGGTATTGCATTGGGCTCATGGGGCGGTGGTTTGATTGTCGCGAAATCTGGATTAATGAACACCCCTTGGGTAGGTGCGGTGATCGTTTTGATCGCTCTTGTTCTGACTCGATTCAGTGGTGCGTTAGATAAGAAGCAAGCACAACAAGCTGTTCCATCTAGCATCTAGCATCTAGCAAGAATAGAAAAAACAAAGCCCGAACCTAGGTTCGGGCTTTGTCATTTAAATCTGATTATTGTCCGTTATCGATCGCTTTCAGCACTTTACATGGATTACCGACTGCAACCACATTGGCTGGGATGTCTTTGGTCACCACACTGCCTGCGCCAATCACGCTGTTTTCGCCAATGGTGACTCCGGGGCAAATGATCACACCACCGCCAAGCCAAACATTGTCACCAACGTTAATTGGCGTGCCAAATTCGACGCCTTCTTCTACTCGACCTTTCACATCGAGTGGATGACCTGCGGTAAGAATTTGAACGTTCGGGCCAAGCAGCACATTGTCACCAATAGTCACTTCAGCCACATCCAAAATCACGCAGTTAAAGTTAGCGTAGAAGTTCTTGCCCAGCTTGATGTTCGAGCCGTAATCACAACGGAACGGCGGCTCTAAGTGTGCATTTTCACAGCCCGGAATGAGCTCTTGCGTTGCCGCTTCCCATTCGGGTGTGTCTGGAATACTGTTATTGAGTTTTTGAAGCACCTTACGACATTCGATACGAGCTGAATAAAGCTCTTTATCCCAAGCCTGATAAGGTTCGCCTGCTAGCATTTTTTGTTTTTCTGTTTTCACGTTACTTACCTGTTCTCACATCACTTAGCTATTTTTATATTACTTAGCTAGTTTCACATTACTTAACTAATGCAGGTCAATTCATCGACCAAAAAACGCAATATCGCACATCTAAATAACAGTGAATAAGGAGTGTTTACGCTTGGTTTAAGAGATGCGCAGCTCGTCACTTTTTGTAGGTGAAATATGAAATGCGAACAGTGCTAATTTAGCTTCGCTATCGAATCACGTAACACCAAACTGCCGGTGGTATTGATAGTGGTCGCTTGCTCTGTTTCACCGACAATTTGCAGGATCGCCTTTTGTGTCATTTGCTCTAATGGCACACTGACAGACGTTAAGCTTGGCGTTAAAAACGCCCCTACTTTGCTGTTATCAAAACCAACGATAGAAACATCTTGAGGCAATGAGTACCCTAGTTCAGTTAACGCCTTAATCGCGCCAATCGCCATGTCATCGTTTTCAGACAAGATCGCAGTGAAGCTTGCTTTATTCTCCACTAAAGCTTGAGCCGCGTGGTAACCGCTCCCCATTGTCCAATCACCTTGAACGACTTTGGTTTCATCTAGTGCAATACCTTGCTTGGTTAACACATCTTGATAGGCTTGGTAACGCTGCTCATCAGTCGAAGATCCGGCTTTACCACGAATCACTGCAATATCGGTATGACCTTGCTCGATGATGTGTTCAACCATCAAACAAGCGCTCTGATAATGGTCGGTGGTAATAGAATGATTGGGCTTCGATGGCATTTCACGGTTGAGTACCAGAATCGGTGTGTCAGTGCTGTCGATGATCTTTGCAATCTCACATTCGGTTAAGCACTGTGGATAGATGATGATGCCCGCGCACTTCATATCCAGCAGGAAGTTGATCGCCTTTCTTTCGTCTTCTGCGCTGTGTTTACCATCGGTGATCACCAGCTGGTGATTCGACTTTTCACTGTAGGAAGCGGCGTGATACATCAAGGAAGAGAAGTAAGGGCCATTGAACAACTCATTGGTGATTACAAAGCCGATGAAATTGGTCTTCTTGGTCGCCAATTGCTGGGCCAACAAGTTCGGGCGATAACCTGTTTCTTGAATCGCATCAAATACCTTTTTCACCACATCTGGGCGCACGATGTTCTTGCCATTTAAGACACGAGAAACGGTCGATTTAGATACGCCTGCGCGGTTCGCGACATCAAGCATGGTTACCATTCGCTTCTTTTCCTTTATAAAAAATTAGCCGACATAGGCCGACTAATTCATTGCAAAATGACAGCTCACAGTTCACATAACTGCGCTGGGAAATGCATTCTAAATAGTGGCACCGTTAGATGCAATCACGCCTTTATACCACTCGAACGACTTCTTGCGCTTGCGTTCTAGTGAGCCAGACTGATCGTTGTGTTTATCTACGTAAATGAATCCGTAGCGTTTTTTCATCTCACCCGTGGTGAACGACACTAAATCGATACAGCCCCAAGGGGTGTAACCCATCAAGTCAACGCCATCAATCGCAACGGCTTTTTTCATCTCTTTGATGTGGTCACCAAGGTAAGCAATACGATAGTCATCATTAATGCTGCCGTCTTCTTCGATGGTATCGATAGCGCCAAAACCATTCTCAACAATAAACAATGGCACTTCATAACGTTCATACAAAGACGCTAAACAGAAACGCAAGCCTGTTGGATCAATTGGCCAGCCCCAATCGCTCGACTGGATGAACGGGTTATCGACCGAGTTCTCATGACCACCGTCCATCGCTTCTTCTGTCGATTGGTGAGAAGACGAATCCAATGTATTCGACATGTAGTAGCTAAAGCCTAAGTAATCGGCCCTACCTTCTTTTAGGATCTGCTCATCTTCTGGCTGCATCTCAATGTTGAAGCCTTTGATTGCCCAGTCACGCTTAGCGTAATTTGGGTAATGACCACGCACCATTACATCCGAGAAGAAATAACGGTCACGCATCGCTTGTTGTGCCACCATGATGTCTTCTGGCTTTGAAGAACGAGGATAGAAAGGCACCATCGCACACATTGCACCGATTTGAAGATCTGGATTGATCTCGTGACCTTTCTTAACCACCAAAGCACTGGCAACAAACTGATGGTGAACCGCTTGATACATGGCTTCTTGCGGCTTTTCACATTGTGGAAACTTCACGCCAGAACATAACCAACCAAAGATATCTGCTGAAGTATTCATCTGGTTATTTATCTCATTGAACGTCATCCAGTACTTAACCTTGTGCTGGTAGCGTTCCATCACTGTGGTTGAATACTTAACAAAGAAATCGATCACTTTACGGTTCATCCAGCCCCCGTATTCTTTGGCTAGATGGTAAGGCATTTCAAAGTGGCTCAGTGTTACCACAGGTTGAATGTCGTATTTCAGCAGCTCATCAAACAGATCATCGTAAAATGCTAAACCCGCTTCACACGGCTCAGCTTCATCGCCATTTGGGAAAATACGCGTCCAAGCGATACTGGTACGGAAACACTTAAAGCCCATCTCAGCAAATAACTTAATGTCTTCTTTATAACGATGGTAGAAATCCACTGCGACTTGGTTGGGGTAGTTTTCGCCATCAATCACACCATCGGTAATTCGACGTTGTACACCATGAGCGCCCGCTGTTAAAACATCAACAACACTGACACCTTTACCATTCGCATCCCAGCCGCCTTCTAGCTGATGCGCCGCAACCGCACCACCCCACAAAAAATCGTTCGGAAATTCGTTGTTCATACCATTACTCGCTACAAGTTATTCGCAAAAAAGATCAGGATTAGAGAGCTCATTGCAGCCCTGAAACCGATTTCAATAAATGCAAAGATACAGATTGAAACCGGTTTCAGCAATAACTAAACGATCTTTTTCTGATCGAACTACAGACTAATCAAAAGTCAGCGTTACGATCAGTGCTCTTCAAAATATTGATCATGTGTGTGTTTGCTAGATTGGTCTTGAGTTCCGGGATAGAACTGAACCAAAGTCTGATCGGCTAGTGTGAGGTGAATCCAACCCTCTTTGACTTTCAGCCAATTGGTGCCGTTGGTCTCGTAGACGGCAGGAAAACTGCCCCAGCCTGACTCTGATACCTGCAACTCTTGAAAACGGTCAATTGGAATGAGTTTATTGCTGTTGAAATCAGCACCGGAGTAAACCAACAGAGGCTTGATAGCATCGTTTGGCTTAAACGTATAACAGCTCACAGAGGCTGAAGTGCGATCAAACCACTGGTAAGGTTGTGCGCCTGTTAGATCATAGACCGTACAGTCGTTAAATTGAATGGCCCACTCTTGGTGAGCTTTAAAACCGAGGTAGCCTATTGGCTGTGATGGTTCAGCCTTCGAGTCAGTTTCTGGTTCATACACAGGTTCTGAGGTAGCACATCCCATAAGCCCAAGACTAAAAAGGAAAGTCACAGCAAGCTTCATCATTGTCATACCTCAGTTCCGTTAGTAGATGAGTAACTCAATTAAGTCTCTACATTAAACGGTAAGTTCCAAGCGATTACCATCAGGATCGAGCACACAGCTCTCATAATAGCCATCACCTGTTCTTCTTGGGCCATCTAAGCGCTCATAGCCGTCTTCAACCAAGCGTTGAGTCAGTTGATCGACCGCTTGTTCCGAACCTAGTGATATCGCCATATGAATGAAGCCTGTGAACTGGTCATAGATATCGTCTTTCGATTCAGGGACAGAGTACATTTCCATGATCTCTAAGCGACTACCGCTTTCAAAAGACAAGAAATATGAAGAGAAGCCTTTGCTTGGATTGTGATATTTCTGGTTGGACGTTGCACCAAAGTAATCCTCATAAAAACGTTTAAGCACTTCGAGTTGTTTGGTCCAAATTGCGATGTGTTCAATCTTCATTTTTATCACCTAATGTTTACATATGACACTAGATTACTCGTCAGACAAGGAAGGATAAACAGAACATAATTCATCAAAAGTGTTCCTATTTAATAGTCAGTTCCGTTATCAAAATGCCAACAATTAGCTGCACAGTATTAACATCTAAATTTGTGCAATACATAGCTTTGATCCATAGTCGGTGTTTTACACAATCTGAGATTCAAACTGTGAGCTTTTTAAAACTGATACTACTTGCGGCTATATGGGGAGGCTCGTTTCTTTTCATGAGAATGGCGGCTAATCCATTAGGGCCCGCAGTCTTGATTGAAGCGCGAGTTCTGTTTGCAGCACTTACTCTGCTTTTAGTTTCTTTTTATTTAAAAAAGAAGCTCTCTTTTCATGATCACGCTAAACACTTCTTCATTCTCGGGCTGTTTAACACCACACTTCCTTTTTTGCTTTTCGCTTATGCCGCGCAGACACTTAACGCCTCGACACTCGCCATCTTGAACTCTACCGCGCCAATATGGGCGGCAATCATTGGTGCGATATGGACTAAAACAGCACTCGAGGCGAAAGTTCTATTGGGACTTGGGATTGGGGTAACGGGAGTTGGCGTGTTAGTCGGTTGGGATGCGATGAACATTGGCCGTGAGGCTATGCTTCCTATCTTTGCAGCAGTGATGGCGGCCTTTAGCTACGGAATAGCGTCAAACTATACCAAACAAGCCCCTAAAGTTGAGGCATTCAACAATGCTCATGGCAGCATGTGGGCTGCGGTGTTGCTGGTTTTGCCATTTGTATTCTTTATTCCGATGAGAGAAACACCCGACGTTACGATCACTACGTCAGTTATCTTATTAGGCGCGGTATGTACTGGGTTAGCGTATCTACTTTACTTCAATCTCGTCTCTGAACTCGGCGCACCTTCAGCCCTGTCCGTGACCTTCATCATTCCGGTATTTGGTATTCTCTGGGGTAACTTGTTCTTAGATGAAGCAATTGGCATCAATACGATTGTTGGTTCAATTCTGGTTATCACCGGCACCATGTTGGTGACAGGAATGTCGCCAATGAAAATGCTCAAAGCCGCTCGTCAGAAACGCGCACAATAAGTTGATTGAATCCAAAAAACCTTATTAAAACCCTCAAGTAACAGAGACAAAAACGGCCTCCAAATGGAAGCCGTTTTTCATTGAATCGTTAACAACTTTGAGAGCTCGTCATGTATTGTTGAATCTTGGTTCTTAACCATTGATGTGCCGTGTTTAAGTCTGTTCGTTTATGCCAAATCATATACTGTTTCATCGGCAAGACCTCAAAAGGTTGCTCGAGCACTTGCAGTTGGAATCGCTCCGCAAACTGATTAGCAAAACCTCTAGATGTGCTACCAACACAGTCGGAGCCAGAGACCAACACACACATCGTCATCAATGAATCACATTCGGAACTGACTTTTCGCTGCTGTATCGGATTTTTTGTAAAGTAATCCGCGGTGTAAAGGTGAGAGCGACGCATTCTGAAGGTGATGTGTTTCTCATGATAATACTGCGCTTCCGTTACCGATCCATCAATCCTTGGATGCCCTTTCTTGGCGATCAGCACGAGCTCATCTTCAATCACTTGCTGGTTCATATAGCCATTCACTTGTGGGTAGTGAATATCGATCGCTAAGTCGGCTTGCTGCATGCTCAAACTCTGCAGCAGATCTTCTTCATTACTTGGCACCATATTGAATTCAATTGAGATATTACCAAGCGTATCGTCCTTTTCCACAAGGGGCTGAAGCTTGGTTAAACCGATCTCGTTGACCAGAATTCGAAACACATGATGTTGCTGATTATCAAACTGCTTTAAGGTACTGACAGCGCTGGTTATCCCGTCCAGTGCGGGCTCTACACGTAACGCCAACTGCATCGCTGCATTGGTCGGTGTTATACCTCTACCCTCTCGAATAAAAAGGTCTGTACCCAATTGTGCTTGCAGCCGTTTCAAAGCGCCACTGACTCCAGGTTGAGTCATACCAAGCGATTCTGATGCAAGCGTGATCGACTTTAATCGATACACTTCTAAGAACACGCTCAGTAGATTTAAATCCAACTTTTCCATGTCGCTCACCGTTACTCTCCCTGTCAATGTGCTCTTAATCAATCATAGGTCAGGTTTTATCTTCGTTCCCTAACCATTACACGACTCAATACATAGCCAATCGTGATGTGTTAACTAAAGCTTACTTTATTTTTTGCTATATGTCTTAGGCATATAATTCCCTCAACGAAACGAAATCCCGAATTGAAGAGGCACCTATGACTCCATCACGCACTTTCAAAAATGCATCACTGTTCCTAGCAATCTCTCTTGCGTTTCCTGCTATTGCAGCTAACCATGACCACGCACACTTTAGCGATATAGGCGATCAAGGTGGCAAAGACGCGACTGAGATGACGACGAAAGCAAACCAAGAATTCGCGAAAACGCTGAACTTCGAAGACACTCGCGCGTTCGACAATAACAACAAAGGGTTGATCGCGAGCTTCGATCAAGAAACTGGCGATATTATTCGCAACAGCTTCAACTTCATCGACCCTAGCGTGAACAATGCCGATCAAGCACCCGATTCAGTAAACCCTTCGCTTTGGCGTCAAGCCGTGCTAAACCAAGCTGCTGAAGGTTTGTACGAAGTTGTCCCAGGTAAAGTGTATCAAGTTCGTGGTGCTGATCTGGCGTCTATTTCTTTCATCCGCAGTGACAATGGTTGGATTGCTTACGACGTTCTTCTCACAAAAGAATCCGCGGCTAAGTCATTAAAGTTCTTCAAGAACAACGTGCCTGATGGTGGTGACTTACCTGTCGTAGCGATGATTTACTCACACTCACATGCCGATCACTTTGGCGGTGCACGAGCAATCAAAGAAGCTTACCCAGACGTAAAAGTGTACGGTTCTAAAAACATTACTAAAGAAATCGTCGACGAAAACGTATTGGCGGGTAATGCGATGTCTCGACGTACCGCTTATCAATATGGCGCAACACTGAATCGTCATGAGCACGGTATCGTGGATGCGGCACTCGCGAAAGGCTTGTCGACAGGCACCATCACTTACGTATTACCGGATTACGAACTTAACCATAGCGAAGAAATTGAAACGCTGGTTATCGATGGCCTAGAGATGCAATTCATGGATGCATCAGGCACTGAAGCGGCATCAGAAATGGTGACCTACATTCCGAGCATGAAGGCACTTTGGACTGGTGAGCTAACGTATCAAGGCATGCACAACCTCTACACATTGCGTGGTGCAAAAGTACGTGATGGCTTGAAGTGGTCTAAGAAGATCAACGAGATGTTGGTCACTTGGGGTGAAGATACCGAGGTATTGTTTGCCTCTCACTCATCGCCAATTTGGGGCGAACAAGAAATATCTGACTACCTAAAAATGCAACGTGACGCTTACGGTTTTACTCATAACCAAACACTTCGCCTAGCGAACAATGGTGTCGTTTTGCAAGACATTGGCGACGAGATATACAAAGTCATGCCAGACAGCATTCAACAGTCTTGGCACACCAATGGTTACCACGGTACTTACTCTCACAATGCTCGTGCGGTGTACAACATGTACCTTGGCTACTTCGACATGAACCCAGCCAATCTGAACCCGCTACCAATTCACCCAGAGTCGGTTAAATTTGTTGAATACATGGGTGGCAGCGACGCTGTGATTGAGAAAGCGCAGCAAGATTTCCAAGAAGGCGAATATCGCTTCGTTGCAACGGCACTTAACAAGGTTGTACAAGCGGAACCAGAGAACAAAAAAGCGCGTGGTTTACTGGCCGATACTTATGAACAGCTAGGCTACCAATCAGAAGGTGCTGGGTGGAGAAACATCTATCTAACAGGTGCTCAAGAACTGCGTATCGGCACACAACCGGGCGCACCAAAAACGGCTTCTCCGGATGTATTGGCGAACATGACCATCGAAAACTTGCTGGATTACTTAGCGGTAAAAGTGGACTCATTGAAGGCGCAAGACACGCCGTTTACCATGAATATCCAATTACCTGATGTGAAAGAGTTCTACTACGTAGAGATGTCGAATGGCAACCTGAACAACATTCAAGTAGCAGAACTGCAAGATGCGGATACAACACTGATCATCAATAAGTCTGACGTGTCTGATATCGTGCTTAAGAAAACAAGCCTTGGAAAACTGTTAGAAGACGGCCAAGCGGGCGTGAAAGGAGACAAAACATCGTTGAACAAATTGCTGTCTTCATTGACTGAAGCGGATACCTCTTTTGAGATTGTTCCTCGCCCAAACAAAGGCGAAGAAGTCGACGCTGAGTTGTACCAAAATTCACACGAGCACGCTCACTAAGCCGCTCTTAGGTATAATAATTACAACGTCAAACTGGCCTAAATAGGCTGAAACAAGGCTAATACGACCAAGCCTCAACCATTAAGCTGGTTGAGGCTTTTTTGATTTGAGCTTTATTCGATATCAAGAAAATAAAATGAAAAACCACACCCTTGTTTCACGGTTTCTCAATAGCAATACACATCCGTACTTTCTATATCTCAGCATGTGAAGTAGTAGAAACTTTGTGCAATCAAACTTTGTTATAAAAGTTGTCCGGACTCTTTATTCAAGGAAGGAAGATGCGAAAAAAGATCATGATTACAGGTGCGACAGATGGTATCGGTTTAGAGACCGCGAAAATGTTAGCCCAACAAGGGCATCACATCCTTATCCATGGACGTAACCCAACAAAACTCAGCAAAGTAGAAACCGGCCTTTCTCGATTGTCCAAGGATGCGATTATCGAAAGTTATGTTGCTGATCTCTCTTCTCTTTCTGAGGTTGAAGCCCTCGCCAACCAAATAAAGTCGAAGCATGAACAGCTCGATGTACTCATTAACAACGCTGGCGTCTACAAGGTTTCGGAAGTCACCACCTCAGACAACCTTGATGTACGTTTTGTTGTGAACACCATTGCCCCTTATTTGCTGACTCAAAAGCTGCTACCACTTTTTGATGCCAACGGTCGCATCGTCAATCTATCTTCAGCCGCTCAGTCATCGGTCGATCTCGAGGTACTTGTCAGCCCAAATCCTGACGCTTTAGATGGCCCCATCTACGCACAAAGTAAGTTGGCGTTAACGATGTGGTCAATCCATCTTGCGCACCAATTAAGAGATCAAGGGCCTCTAATCATTCCCGTTAATCCGGCCTCATTTCTTGGCAGTAAATTGGTTAAAGATGCGTATGGTTTAGAAGGTAATGACTTAGGGATTGGCGCTGATATCTTATGCCGAGCGGCACTATCGGAAGAGTTTTCTAACGCTTCTGGGAAGTATTTTGATAATGACTCAGGGCTATTTAAAGACCCTCATGCTGATGCATTAAATACGGAGAAAAATCAGAAGTTGGTGACGACTCTCGACCAGTTACTTGCAAAAAAGCTCTAGCTAATGCCACGCTCACTACTCAGATACAATGAGTGCTCCGTATTTAGGAGCACTCCACAACCCAAAGTTGTCAGATGTGGTTACGACAGAACTCCAGCAATTGTTTAGATAGAATTGAAATGGTTCATCCACCCGACAAGTTAACAGGTGTTAGCGAAAGGAAGACATTACGCATACTTGATGAAAGCTTGGCTTAACCGCTGAAAGAGTGAGTCTACGTTGGGAAGGCTCATCAAATGCGCGGACAACAGTGTATGAACCTGCGCATCCACTACGGTCGGGTTATCGCAAATTTGATTATAAAAATTCACAGGCGCAACAATATTCTCTAAGTCGGCATCTAACAAGATACAGGCTTGCGAAAGTACAATTTGGCCGCCCCCTTGTTTAAGCAATACACGCTGTGCAGTACCCACTATTTTTTGTCTATTGATATTGAGGTTGTAGTCACCATCACAATAAGAACCGGGGGTTGCGTGTACATCCACATCAATGCCCAGTTCTTTAAAAAACAGGGTTAATACATCGCATAAATGTCGATACGCTTTTGGGATATTGTAGGCTTCATCGCGAGGCCAATGGTAAATGTGCGATAGGTTAATGATCCCCGGTAGTTGAGGAACGGGAGCGCCACCTGTTTTTCGCGAAGTGAGTTGCCAGCCTTGTGCCACAAGTTGCTTTCTAGACTCTAACGTCACTGGCCACTTTTTACCCGCAGGCAAAACGAGTGTCGCCGTTTTTGCTTGCCAAAGCATTAAGGCTTGCGCAATCTCACCGGCTTGTATTTGCTGCAATAACTCAGCTTCTTTTTCAAACGCACGATCAACATCAATGTGCGGGTAACGTACGAGTTTATTCGTTAACTTCAATGCACTTTTCCTCTACAGATTGTGGTGACCGACCATTTAACGCTCTGAAATGGTTGATGACATATGGGACAATGTGGGATCAAAACAACACCAAAATTTAGTTATTGGCGCCATAGTGTTTGTTATATACCGCCTCAAGTTTGGTTAAATATTCTGGTTGCCTAATTTTTTCCAAAATGAATTTAAGAACTCATGTTCCGTTTTAGTCATAGGATATTGGAGTAAATTTCCCTCACGGATGTTAGCAAAAGCCATCTCTTTAGCATCCAGCTCGAAAATTATGCCCTGAGTGGTAAATTCAGTTAAAACCCCTAAACACTTATTTACTCTCTTATTCGCCAAAGTTTCTTTGTTACCCATAACAAAGTTTTTTAAAGTCTGAGCTGAAGCTTGTTGGTAACCTTCGATCTTCGGGAAAATAATAGGTGTCTCATTTTCCATCACGATATCAGTTACGTTCAAAGCGATCATACCTCTGCTTTTTGAAGATCGGTCTGTCGATAGACGTGTTCTAATTTGCTTATTGGCTTCTTGTACACGCTTACCTAGTTGTTTAAACGACTTCATTCGTTTGCACTCGACGTAAAATCGAGTTCCATCTATATCTACAACGAGATCTGAGATCCCCCTGAGATCAACAACATAACCAGCCTTGATGAAACGAGAAGCTACCCCAAGCTCAAATGCAAAATCTCTTGATTGATCTTTAGTCGTAGCATTTCTGAATCTCTGACCTGAGGTCATTTTCTTGATAGGTTCTAATATTTCATCAGCGTCAAAGGATTTGTATACATTCATGATACGAACAAGCTCGGCAGCTTCTTTGTGTGCATTCATGAAAACGGTAACACTTTCTTTGGCGTCTTTAGGTCCACCGCCTTTCAGAAACTCTTCAAGATCTTTTTCGTAAGCACCAAATCGAGTTTTCTGGTAAGGAACTCCAAAACTGCTAATCCACTCACAAGCTTCTGCATATGCTTCTTCAACTTGTTTGCCCTCATGGATAAACCTTTCACAATCAGGTTCGATATAGCTACTACTCAATACGATATCCTCTTTAACAACAGATTAGGTATATAACATTTTAATATCGTGCGAGCACGAATCCTTTCGCTAAACATATCAAAAAGATTGCTTATAACCAACTGAGTAATATATAGAAAACTCTAACTTTAAGTGTGAAATCATGCACGCACACATTACCTCCTACAAAAGGCTCGTTATCGCTCTGAACTTCCCATTGAGTTATCTATCTATTTATTAGCTTTTTTAAAAGTGGTTGTTCGTTCTATTCATGCTAAACCATAGTTAAAACCCGCTGTTATTTAAGCCATGATTCATTCTAGGCAACACAGAGTCTTGACGGCTTCTGTCAGACGAGGTTGTCTGATATGGTGGCGGCAGAACTTCAGCAATTGTTTAGATAGTATTGAATATGAAAACACTAACCATACTTGATGGCGGCATGGGCCGAGAACTCAAAGAAATTGGCGCGCCATTTTCTCAACCGCTTTGGAGCGCTCAAGCGCTGATTGAAGCACCCGAATTTGTCAGCCAAGCGCATCAAAACTTTGTCGATGCAGGTGCTGAAATCCTGATCACCAATAGCTACGCGTGTGTACCTTTTCACTTGGGTGAAGAGCTCTTTGAACAACGAGGCTTTGAACTCGCAGCACTATCTGGCGAACTGGCTAAAGCAGTTGCTGACAATGCTTCTCACACCGTGAAAGTGGCGGGCGCGATTCCACCGCCATTTGGCAGCTACCGACCAGATTTATTTAAGGTAGAAGAGGCAGCGCCAATCATTCAAACGCTTTACGATGCTCAAGACCCAAACATCGACCTTTGGATAGCGGAAACCATCTGTAGCCTGCAAGAATTCGATTCCATCCATTCGGTACTTAAGCAGTCAGATAAGCCGTGTTACTACGCATTCAGTTTGGAAGACACCAAGGGCGACGCTGCCAATATTCGTTCTGGTGAAAGCGTAACAAACGCGATCAAACTTGCCTGCCAATCAAACGCGACTGGCATAATGTTTAACTGCTCAGTGCCTGAAGTGATGGATCAAGCCATTATCGATGCTAAGAAAGTGATTGGTGAGCTAGGTAGTGATTTAGAAATTGGTGTCTACGCCAATAACTTTGCACCGATCAGTAGCGAACATGAAGCTAATGATATGCTTCAAGAGATACGTGAACTCGATGGACAAGGTTATTTAGTTTACGCAAAACGCTGGCACGCGCTGGGAGCGAATATTATCGGTGGTTGCTGCGGTATTGGACCAAAACACATTCAAGCCCTAGCCGATTGGAAACGCTCCACACAGAGCTGATCTAGAGTTTCAACTAGAATAAAATAAATAGAGAACAGGTTGAGAAATCTGTTCTCTATTTGTATGTGGCGTCTCTGAGTACACTGATACAAAACAACGATTTGGAGTAACTGATGAGCGACACGCAACGAAAAATTAAATGGGGCATCGCAGGGCTAGGCAATATCGCTAATCGATTCGCAACGGCAGTCACAGAACACTGTTTGCATGGTGAGCTGTATGCCGTTGCCGCAAGAGATCACTCACGCGCAGCCACGTTCGCCAACAAGTTTGGTTGCGACAAGGCTTATGGCTCTTATGAAGCCATGGCGAATGACCCAAGTGTTGAAGCGGTTTACATCGCTACGGTTCATCCTTATCACAAGCCTTTAGCTGAACTGTTTCTAAGCCATAAAAAACACGTATTGGTCGAGAAGCCCGCTTTCACCAATCTTGATGATTGGCTGGAGATGAAAGCTCTCGCAAATCAAAATGGTGTGATGTTGCTAGAAGCGATGAAAACAGTGGTGTTTCCCGCGTATCGTGAGCTTCAATCATTTTTGGTCGACAACAACATTCAGATAGACTCAATCGAAGCCAGCTTTGGCAACCATCATGACTATGAGCCCGACCTGTTTATCTTCAATCCAGATTTGTCAGGCGGAGCAACGCTCGATGTTGGGGTCTATGGGCTTTGGTTCTTCTACGATTTGTATCGAACGCTGGGTGTGAAACCTTCAAAACCTCAGGTAGAGATGTCGTGTCTGTATGAGGGCGCGAATGTCGATACCGATGCGTGCTTTACATTCTCTGGCGATATAAACGGTAAGATATCGGCATCAACAGTGCAGAACCTTCCCCGAACGGCACACTTGACTGGGCCTGATACCAAAATCACCATTCACGAAAAATGGTGGAATCCGGCCTTTATTGAGATTGAACATCAAGGGCAAAAATCGACCATCAACTGCCGAGTGACGGGGAATGGGTTCGAATTTGAAATCGACCATTTTTCAGGATTGGTGCTTCAAGGTAAAACTGAGTCGGATATCCTAAGCTCAGAGATAACCTCTCGAGTTCTCGATACGATGGAACAAGCACTGATTGACTCTGGCTATTCACATTTAACTCAACCTCGTCGTTAGGAAAGCAAATTGGGCAACCTTAAGCGCAAGCTTGAACTGTATGAAAAGATATTTCAGGCTTTTGGGCCTGGAGTATCGCATTGTCAGGTCAACCAACTGGCTACACTGCTGCATGTGAGTGAACGTCATGTTCAGACCTTAATAAAAGCGATGACAGCACAAGGTTGGATTGAGTGGCAAGCCAGCTCAGGCCGCAGCAAGAAAGCACAACTCACGTGTCTGGTTGAGCCCATTGAGGCGTGTTACCAATACACACAAACCCAAGCCGATGCGGGTAATATAGAACAGGTGTTTAGCACCTTAAGCTTCAATGGCCGCAATGCTAGCGCTGAGTTACAAGCCTTTCTAAGCAATACCAATCCGTCGGCGCAGAATATCGCGTACATCCCCTTTCACCGAGAACTCGAGGCTCTTCACCCTCAACGAGTACTTAGACGCACCGAACGCTTCTTAGTGATGCAAGTTTGCCAACGCCTAACCTCAGTTAAGCACGGTAAACTCAGCGGCGATCTGGCTTATCATTGGCAGGCTAATCAATATGCAACACAGTGGCACTTTCAGATTCGTAATGGTATTCACTTTCATAACGGTCGAACACTCGAACCTCAAGACATAGCGCGCAACCTTAACTCACTCTGCCAAAGCAAAATATGGCGTCGCTGTTATCAGCATATTGATGAGGTCTCTGCCTCGGCAGGTAATGTGGTTGTCGTGAAATTGAATCAACCTGATTGGCATTTACCGCGCTTACTTTCCAGAGTTGAAGCCTCCGTATTTGATCCCTCATCACCGACGGATAGGTTGATTGGTTCTGGCGCGTTCTCATTAGACATCTTCTCAAGCAAGATGTTGAGATTAAGCCGTAATAGCACGTATTCACATAGCACTCCGATTCTCAATCGAATCGAGTTGTGGGTCTATCCAGAATGGGCACAGGGTAAAGCCTGCGCTCAAAATCAGGTGTGCGTGAAACTGCCCGAAAAGACGACCACCGTGCGTGGCGATTACCATTCTTCTCAACCGGATTCTTGCTCGACGTTTTTCAAGATTCAAAACCCAGCATTAACTAAGTCACTTCGTGAATTTACTGTTGAAGACACCTCTGAATGCCAAACCCTTTTTGATCAATTATCAGTATCCGGCGACCACAAAACCAACGTGGAATATGGCCACTACCTAACTACCAAAGACGTCGCGCTATGCAGCATTATTGATGAAAACAACACCTTTTCCTCATGGTTAAGCTTCTTCAGTCGATTCCCGTTTGAGAGTTTATCTCTGCCAACTGAGATGCTAAATACAATCGAACAAGGCTTAGCCTCAATAAGAAGCCAGCCAAACTTTGAGTTAGCGATGAATGCGCTGTTGGCACTCAAGCATTGGTTGAATCACTCTGGAGTTGTGATTGAGCTAAAGCAAGAGGTGTTCAATTTGGAAATTTCTGAAAAGATACACAGCGCGCAAGTCAATGGTTTCGGTTGGTGCGAACTCGACCAATTATGGATCAACCATTTGTAATTTATGGCTAGACAAGTTTGCTAGCCTTTCCTACTTTCACATAATGGAGCGAGTCTAGTGTCGCGTACCGTTACTTTATCTCTGAGCCACTTCCAACACTATCTTGCCGACGTGTTTTTTCTTCAAGAACTCGTCTTGTGCAGTATGGATGTCAGCCAATGGGAAAGACTCCGCGACAATTGCGCCAATCTGCTGTTTCTCAATTCGGTTAACCAAGTTTTGGAATACTTGAGGCTCCAACACTGTACAACCGAAGAAGCTCAAATCTTTCAAATATAAAGTACGTACATCAAGCTCGACCATCGCACCGCCAATCGCGCCAGATACGGCGTAACGACCACGAGGTTTCAGCACTTCAAGAAACTCTGGCCACTTGTCACCGGCAACCAAATCGATAACCACATGCACACTATTTACACCTAATGCTTCCACCAAATTAGCGTCACGAGCAATCACTTCATCAGCACCAAATTCAAGTAACTGTTGGTTCTTGCTTGGGCTAGTAATTGCAATCACGTAAGCACCGCGTGCTTTCGCCAATTGAATCGCCGCCGAACCCACACCGCCCGAAGCGCCAGAGACAAGCACGCGATCACCTTCAACCACATTCGCGCGAGTCAGCATGTTCTCTGCTGTTGAGTAAGAACATGGGAAAGACGCTAGCTCTACATCCGACATAGAACTGTTCACCGCATAAGCGTGTTTCGCTGCCACTTTTGTGTACTCAGCAAAACCACCATCGCACTCAGAGCCAAAATACCATGGCTGTGGTAGATCTCGTCCACACACTTCCGTTAAACAAGGTTCAATAAGAACACGCTCACCAATACGATCAGCAGAGACTTCATTGCCGACTGCCACGATTAAACCACACACGTCAGCACCTTGGATACGAGGGAACTTCAACGCTTCACCCGACCAACTTGCGTCTTCTGAGTCATCACTTTTAGAGTACCAACCGATTCGTGTGTTGATGTCGGTGTTGTTCACGCCTGCAGCCATCACCTTGATCAGCACTTCATTAGGTTCAATTTGAGGAACAGCGATATCTTCACGGTAGCCAAGCATGTCTGCTCCGCCATGACCCAACATCTCTACGCCTTTCATTGTTTTCGGTAGTTCGAATTTCATCGTGTTTCCTTGAGTAATTTTGTCACCATATTCTGTGCTGATGTCACCGCTTCTTCGCCTAATACTGACCACGCGCTTGATACACCTTCATGGAGTAGAAACAGCTCTGAAGCCAGATCATCTCGTTGACTCTGCTTCCCCAGAAGTGCTTTTACTTCTCGTTTATGTTCAGTAACAGCTTGATTAATTATCTCGTTGTCAGGAAAAGCAGCCATCGCATTCATCGACATACAACCGTGCGGTGCATACTCTTTCATCCACTGTTGTAACTTGTCGAAGATATCCAGCATGGATGCCAGGCCCTCATCAGGCGCACTTTCTAACAGGAAATTTAGGTAACGGTGATGACGGTGCTCTAAGGCGCCCACTATCATCGCTTCTTTCGATGGGTAATGCCTATACAGCGTGCGAAGGCTGACATTACATGCCGTCTTTAGCTGAGCCACACTTGGCTCTGCAAAACCATGTTGGCTAAACGCAACCTCAAGGCTCTCTGCAATTTGTTCTCTTAACATGCGGATCTCTTATTACCTGACCAAAGGTAGAGTGACTGTTCTACACACATGGTAGAGCAATCATTCTACCAGTGTCAATGAGATCTTTTTGTCGTCCTATAAAACGAAAAATCCCGCAACCAAGTAGGAGCGGGATTTCAGTTATCAAAACGACTTACTCAATGCTTAGTGCTTAGTGCTTAGTGCTTAATAAGACTAGGGTTCAATCAACACCAACGAGTCTAGAATGCCTTTGCCGCTGTGGATCCCGCCTTCGTTTTCGCTGGCTGGTTTACTGCGGATCAAGTAGCCCGCGTAGCCGTCCAGTTCGGTCACTGGCTTCCCTTGGTAGTAAGCGGTGAATAGGCCGACCTCGCTGACTAAGTCTGTCACCAGCATTTGTTGAGTGTCACGCACTGCAATGGTTGGTACGTCGCGTTCGTGTGGATACAAGCGCTGCATCAATGCCCATGCGTCGTACTCTTCTGGCTTAAGTTGGCTCAGTTGTTCGCTAATGTCGTCACCAAAGACACAGTGACCACCGCCCTCGCCTTGGTTTTTCAACACCCATTCTTGCTTGTTCGCTTGCGTGTTAAACCATTCAATCGACTCACTGGTGATTGGCTTCATGTCAGCTAATACACTCTTGACCAGTTCGGCTTCTTCTAGCGTTAAACCCCAACGTGCGTATTCTGATGCTGGCATCATGGTCAGCAGCATTTGCATGGTTTTACTGGTCGCTAATTGCTGGCTGATGGTCGCGTTCATTGCAACATGGTGTTGTTCCATAAACACGCGCGTTTGGCTTAGTGTATGACAACAAACCGATTCGTTGAGTTCTGGTGCCCAGTAATCTGAATACTGATAGCCCGCTCTTAGGTACACCACATCAACCGCGCCGACACCTTGCAGTAACAAGCGTTGGTTATCACCCGATGAAAGCTGACAGCTCAGTTGTTCAAAAGTGCGACGAACCGTACGTACACCCTGCTTTTGCAGTTCAATTTCGAGTAGGTGTTGATCGTAAACATTGTCTTCATTCTTTTGCACTACCATCAAGAATGTTGGCTTATTTGAATCATTAAAGTCAGCTCGCACTTTTCTTGCTGAAGTCGCAATACCATAAGCCAACTGCGTTAAGCCTTGGTTTTCAGCAGGAGTTGCAGATTTATCTTCAAGCCAGCTCTGATAAGTCTCAGGCCATTGATTTTGCATGTAATCATGGAACTCTGTGGCCTTTTGCCCAAACGGAGCCATACCTGCAGCAATGCCATTAAACTCGATCACTTTCGCGCCATGTTGGCGATCATCCATAAAGTCAGTACGCATTAATAACAACGGTTGGCGAGCAGGATAAAGACGATGAGACACCTCGCCATGCGCTTGTTGATGCAGTTCCATCAAGCGACCAAAAAACGGATCAGCTTTGGCCATATCACTCAGTGATGACTGCAAGAAATCATGATCTTCGGAAACATTGCTGATTAACTTGGTGATCAGCGGTGTTACCTTCAACAAGTGTTCATACACCTCACGCTCCATAGTCATAGGAGCAATGCTGAAAGGACAATGCCTAGCGGTATTATCTGACTGGCGAAACGCAACACCGTGCATGATCGCCCACTCACACGCATCTTCAATAATTTGTTGTGGTAACCGTGGAATTGTCATCTCTCATCTTCCAAATAAAAATAGCACCCAGAATAAGACGAAGCTTAATTCCAAAAGACGAAATAAAACTGGATTTTTTATCAAACAACTACGTTTGTCTTATCTTTCAAAAGCTTGAATAGATTATACATCTCAATTATCGAGTCTGCTCAATGATCAGATCGCGCAACCATTTGTGGCTAGGTTCTGAATCGAAGTATTTATGCCACAACAGGAACAAGCCTCCCGGCACCAAATCAACCGGGACAGGCTTCATCACCAACTCTCCGCTATCAATGTAATCGCGAACCGAGTTGTATGGGTAACACATAAGTAAATCACTCTGCTTACACAGTTTAATGGCACTGGTGATGTCTGAAACATTAGCGGCTTTGTTGATTTCAAGCTGCTTTGAGTTAAGCACTTCCATCAATAACCAATCACCCGCACCACCCGTTACCAACTGTATGTGTCGATACTTCAAGAAGGTGTCGAGGTTCCACTCTTCTTGCAAGGCTGGGTGGTCATTGCGCATCAAACACACCGAGTAATCCAAGCACAGTTCCACGTAATCCAACTCGTCAGGGATACACTGGACATGGGTAGAAGCGCGCTCATCTAGCTCAAAGATGCCGATACCAAAATCCACCTCACGTTTCAGTAAGCGCTTGAAGCTGTCGCTGCTCCACGTTGAACTGTTGATGGTGATGTGCGGCGCATCGGCAAGTGCTGTCGGCATAAAATGCGGGTAAATCGCCGTGTACGCGGTTTCGACAAGGTCTATAGTAAAGGTACGCTCACTGTCTTTAGGGTCGAAAACTTCGGGAACAGTCAGCTTTTCGATCTGCAGTAGAATTTGGTGGATCTTAGGCGATAACGCGAGTGCTTTGGGTGTTGGGAATAGACCCTTTGATTCACGCTCAAACAGCGGATCATCAAACAAAGCTCTGAGTTTAGTGAGCTGTTTACTTACCGCAGACTGGCTCAAAAAGAGTCGATCTGCCGTTTTACTCACACTTCGTTCTTCAATCAGAACGTGCAAGCAAAGCAGCAAATTCATATCGCATTTAAGTAAGCTTTTAACATCTACCATGATATTCCCTAAATTCAGGTTAATGATGATTAATTGTCACTTTAAATCATATCATTGTCTTGGTAAATTTAGCGCATGTGAGTTAAAACACTCAAAGAATAATAGAATTAAGGAATACTCATGGATTTTCTAGCACTACCAAAGATTGATTTACACTGCCACCTAGACGGAAGTGTTCGCCCAGATACGATTATTGACCTAGCAAAACAGTACAATATCGAACTACCTGAAGATCGCGACGCGGTTGTTCAATCTCTAACTGTGCCAGAAGATTGCAAAAACCTAGATGAGTATCTGGCTTGTTTCAGCCTGCCACTGCAAGTAATGCAGACTGAAGAAGCGATTGAACGTATCTCTTTCGAGCTATACGAAGACGCTGCACTAGAAAACGTTAAGTACCTAGAAGTTCGCTTTGCGCCAATCCTACATGTGAACAAAGGTCTGTCTCTTGATACGATCATTGCAAGTGCAGTAAAAGGCATGAAGCGCGCTGAAGAGAAATACGACATCAAAGGCAACTACATCATGTCTGTGCTTCGTATGTTCCCTAAAGATTCTATCAAAGACGTAATCGACGCAGGCCAACCCTACCTAGGTAAAGGTGTTGTGGCGTTTGATATCGCAGGCGGCGAAAAGCCAGGCTTCTGTGCTGAATTCCCTGAATACACACAATACGCTCTTGAAAAAGGCTACCGCATTACCGTGCACGCTGGTGAGCAATGGCATGGTCAAAACGTTTACGATGCAGTGACAATGCTTGACGCTGAACGCATCGGCCACGGTGTTCACATCCAAGGTAACGAAGACGCATACAACATCGTTAAAGAGAAGCAAGTTGCGCTTGAAACTTGCCCAACAAGTAACGTTCAAACTAAATGTATTCACCAATTCAGCGACCACCCAATTGCTGAATTCAAGAAAGACGGCATCGTTGTTACGATCAACACAGACAACCGTACTGTGTCGAACACAACCATGACCAACGAAGTGAAGCGTGTGTGTGAAACATTCGGCCTAACAAAAGAAGACTACGTAGAGATCTACAAGTTCTCTGTAGAGAGCGCTTTTGCTTCAGACGAAGTGAAACAGCACCTAATGGGTTTCGTTGAGCAAATCTAACTTGTCAAAGCGCGCCTATGGCTGAATAGCTAGGCTCACTTAGCATTAGTGCTTAAAAGCACAAAATAGGAAGAGAAAGGCTGACGCTTTTCTCTTTTTTTATGCCTGAAAATCGCTAATCTTGCAGTATTCGTCATTTATACCAATCACAGTAAGTAAGTGATCATAAATAGCGCAGGAAAAAGGCTTAAGAACAAGGCAGAAATTTTCGATAAGTAGTCATTCTACAATCAAAATTTCTAACACAGTTATTGAGCGTTTTAACCAGCTAGGATGACCAGTTATTTACTACGATTGGTATTAAACCGAGACTCTCGGAAAGTGGGCAAGCATGAGTAATACAAACGTTAAAACTGAACTAGAAAAGATGCTATCTGGGCAAGTATATGATGGTGCAGACCAAGAAATTGATACCATGCGTTCCAATGCCAGAAAGTCGCTAATGGCTTTCAACAACTACCAAGATCCAGACCAGCAACACACATTGCAAGAGCAGCTATTTGGTAAGGTTGGTAGTAGCAGCTTAATCCAGCCCCCTTTTCACTGTGAGTTTGGCAAAACCATTGAGATTGGCAACGACACCTTCATTAACATGAACGCAGTAATGCTAGATGGTGCGAGAATCAAAATTGGCAACAATGTTTTAATTGGACCAAGTGCCCAATTCTATACGCCATCACACTCCCTTGATTATCGTAGCCGCCGTAAATGGGAAACCTTCTGTTTACCAATAACAATCGAAGATGATGTGTGGGTTGGCGGAAACTCAGTCATCAACCAAGGCGTGACAATTGGGGCTCGTTCAGTGATTGCTGCGAACTCTGTGGTCAACAGCGATGTACCGCCAGACTGCCTATACGGTGGCACGCCGGCAAAACTGATTCGATATTTAAATACTGAACAATAAAGCTAAGTAGAAGAATAAAACGTATCAGTAGAATAAAGCTACTTAGAACAACGAATACAAAAAGAGGCGATGTTCACATGAAACATCACCTCTTTTTTTGATTAGTTAGACGTGTCTCTTCTATCGAATGGATTTCGTTCCATGGCCTTTTCATACTCACTTTTCGGGCTACTCAAGTACGTGGTTTTGACGAACTTTTCCCAATCAGAAAACAGCGATTCTATTGGTTGCTCTGTAAGTTGTGATGGATCACCATTGCTTTTAATGAGATAAACAAACGCCTCCTCCCCCCATGAACGTTCAATAAACTCACCGACCGTATAGCCAAGCTCATAAACAGCTGAGCTACTGTTTGGCATATGGTATAAATCCTGAACTAGCCCATCGAAACGGCGACTGATGGCAGTCCTGTTATTGACGTGAAACCAATAATCTTCAGATTTGTAGATAGCGATAGCTTCCCACAACCAACGCGGATTATTCGCAAAGTTCGGATTCACTTGCAGAGTCAGTAAATGTACGAACTCATGCAGTGCGGTTTTATGGATCTCACCACCAAAATAGAGCAGCCTAATTTCATTGCTTTTAGGGTCAATATACCCCGTAGAGAAAGCATATCGATACCCTATGCTCCGCTCCTGCTCATCCAAATAGGCTTTTTGGTTTCGCCATACTCTCACCGTTACGACCGGTATTGAATCAAGGCCGAAGCTTTTCATCAAAGGAGCCTGTTTGAGCAATAGCTCGTTGTGAATACTTGGAATTATCGAAGGTGAGGTTCCATCGTAAAGGACATACTTAAACTGCCCTTTATCTGATTCATAGCAATTATGACAGCGTTCTTCACCTTGCATCTGCAGCATTGCTGCCACAATAAGAACCAATCCAGATAAAGCGAGAACCAAAAAAGTGATCATTGATCTTACTGAGTATTTTTTCATCTTGTTAAACCCTTAGAAAGAAGAGTTAAATCGTTAACCCGAAATCATCAAATCCGTTAACGATTCAAATCAATACCCAGTGCAAGCAATTCTCTTTCACACTGAGACACATCACTAAACTGGATACCGGTAATACCTACAGCTTTCGCCCCCTCTACGTTGCAAGGCATATCATCAATGAACACCGTATCTGAAGCATCAAGACCATGTTGTGACAGTAGAGCATGATAAATTTCAGGTTGAGGCTTGAGCATGCCCAATTCAGCGGATACCGCCGCGCCATCAAACAACGGCCAAAATTGGTAGGTTGATTTTAGGTATTCAACAATCTCGACTACGTTGTCGGTAAGCGCGTACACACCATACCCAGATCGCTTTACACGCTCGATGAGTTCAACTGAACCGTGCAGTAAGATCTGCGTTTGCTTAACGTAATAGAACAGGCGATCGCACTCTAACGGGGATAAGTCGAGTTCTTGTTGATAACGAAGCTTGGCCTCACTTTCGGTCAAGAATCCTTTGTTCAAATCCAACCAAATCGAACTTTGGAAAATTGAACGCGCTTGGGTTTCCAGATCATCAAGTTCCCCGAAAGTCAGGCGAGTAATTTCTAGCGGTGACCAACGTACAATCACATTGCCGACGTCAAATACCACATTTTTTATTTGATGAGTACTCATACCTTGCTCCTGAATTATTCGCGTGAAATAACAACAACACCGACATTAAATGCCGCACCTTAAAGTTCATAACCTTGTTTTACAAAATAAGGACTGAAATCACAATATGTCATCGAGCAGGTACGAAAAAGGCCATCATAAAAATGGCCTTTACACAGAATTTTTTGCAGTCTCAACCCTACAGATCAAACGTTCAGTTAGTCGATGGGATGGGCTCACCGCTCTTTATTTAAGCAGCATTCACTGATGATGTGACCTTTTGCTTTTGTTCAAAAAACTCTTCATGTAATGCACAAATGGCCTCTTGATACTTATCGTCGCTCACAACAAATTGTACATTCACGTTTCTCATCGACGAATGTAACGCAATGGGCGTAACACTATTGCTCATCAAAGCCAATACGCCATTCGCTAGCGTTTTATTGGTGTCAATTTGAGAGCCGATCGCCGAAATGATAGCGACCATACGTCCCGAAATAGATGCTTTCGGATATCGCTTCTCTGCCTTATAAAACACCTTATTTAAACTTTCTGAACTGCCGCCTAGATAATACGTAATAGAGTTAGCATTCATCTCTTTTCCGATAAGATTAACTCTCGCATCCGCGATAATTTCCATTAGTTCATAACTGACGTTATCAGCCTTACCGACCATCCCCTGATCAAATACATGCAACGCATATACTTTCTGTTTTCCGGCAATAATCTCTATCTGATTGGTGTCTGGGCGGTAATCTGAAGAAATCAGTGTACCTTCATGCTCTGGCTCAAAAGTGTTCTTTATTTGTAGTTCGATTCCACTCTCGCGCAACCCTGCTGCGGCATTAGAATGAATAGCTTCCATACCAAGGTTTGCTAACTGATCGGCAACATCATAATTAGTCGCTCCAATTGGTTTAACTGAGCTAACCCCAACCACTTTTGGATCGGCCGAACTAAAGTGATACTCCTTATGAATAATAGCCAGTGATGCCTTAGTCATAGTCGCGACACGGCTAAACGTCATCTCACTGTAACCACGGTCATAAGTATGCATCAAACCTTGTTTGCAATAGGCATAACCCGTCACTATAGGTAGCTCTTCAGCCACATTTATGTCTGAAAAAGCGTCTCTGATAGTATCGTCCAAACTCTGAGGAGTCTTGTTATCCCAACCAGAAAGGTCAACAAAGGTTGAATTAATACCAATATTTTTCAATTTAAGAGCCGTATTGTACGCACTATGTGACTCGCCAATTGAAGAGAGAAACTCGCGGATCTGAGGCAAGTAATGCCTCAATGAAAACTGACCGTATTGACACGTTTCAAGGATATTTGTAATACAGTTCTTCGCTTCTGAAATACGCGACCGGATGAACTTATCAGCACGCGCACGATTCATAGGATCTGCAAAAATATGCTCGTTGATCAACAACATACGGCTTTCAATGTAAGATAACGCTTCTTCCCAAGAATCATCACGCATTGCGATCAATTGATAAACACCTGGCTTGCCTGTTTTTTTGCACTCCAAAAGTGCATCTGTCATCCCGCTATAAGCTGACACAACAAAAATTCGATTGTACGGATTTTTCGGGCGGAGAATAATATTGTCGAGCACAGCATCAAATGCTGTCATGGATGTACCGCCGATTTTTTCTACGGTAAATGTCATAAAAGACCTTAGTTATAGATAAGCAATAAAGACTAGATAAATGGAAATTGGGGTGAGATTTCACCCCAGAAAAAGTCGGTTAATCAACCAGAGGATAAACGCCGTTTTCATCGTGAACTTCAGCGCCAGTAATTGGCGGATTGAATACACACGCCATAACCATTTCTTTGTTTTTATACGCACGTAAATAGTGTTCATCGTGCTTATCAAGGATATAAAGCGTCCCAGGTTTGATGGGATAAGTCTCACCACCAACCACTTCAATTTCGCCTTCACCACTCATGCAATATACTGATTCTAAATGGTTTTGGTAATGAATATGTGTTTCCGTCGCTTCATAAATTGTCGTGATATGAAATGAAAAACCCATGTTGTCATCTTTCAACAACATGCGAGTACTTTCCCAATTATCCGAAACAATACGTCTTTCGCTATTACGACATTCATCAAGTGTTCTAACAATCATTTTACTGTCCCTATTACGATACTTTCTTGAAATACTTAGTTGCTACAATTTCTACTGAATCTTCGAAGATGGTTAAACCTTGCATCAGTTCCGATTCAGATATCGTCAGTGGGCAAAAGAACTTCACTATTTCATCGTTAGGGCCAGCTGTTTCAATGACCATACCGTTTTCAAAACACGTTTTGGCAATTTCGTCAGCCGTGTTTCCATCTTTACATTCAATGCCAATCATCATTCCACGTCCCTTGCGTTGAACGAATAGCTCTGGGAAACGCTTGATATTGCGTTGAATGACATCATCAACCATGCTTGAGCTACGTTGAATATGATTTTCAAAATCATCATTTGACCAATACATTTCTAACGCTTTCGTAGCGGTAACGAACGCATGGTTATTACCACGGAAGGTGCCGTTGTGTTCTCCCGGCTGCCATTTGTCTAATTCAGGCTTTAATAAAACGACGGCCATCGGCAAGCCATAACCACTTATCGACTTAGACAGCGTGACTATATCTGGCTTGATACCTGATGGTTCAAAGCTAAAGAACGTACCCGTTCGACCACAACCCGCTTGGATATCATCGACAATGACTAAGATATCGTGAGCTTTACAAATTTTACTCAAACGCTGTAGCCACTCATTTGAAGCGACATTCAATCCACCTTCACCTTGAACCGTTTCCAATAAGACGGCTGCTGGCTTATCCATACCGGCAGAATTATCAGCTAACATCGTTTCGAACAATTTTAATCCATCAATGCCAGCGTAACCCTCAAATGGCAAACGCGTAACGTTGTTAAGGTTTGAGCCCGCGCCTTGTCTATGATGTTGGTTACCCGTAGCAGCCAGTGCACCTGCAGTACAACCATGAAAACCATTGGTAAACGCTACAATGCTACTTCGGCCTTTCACTTTTTTAGCCAATTTAATCGCGGCTTCAACGGCATTAGTTCCTGTTGGGCCTGTAAATTGAACTTTATAATTGAGATCTCTTGGTTCTAGAATTAAGCGAGTAAGCGCTTCTAAGAATTCAGCTTTGGCTTCTGAATGCATATCTAAGCCGTGCGTAATCCCGTCCATTTCAATGTAATCAAGCAAGGCTTGCTTAAGTATTGGATTGTTGTGACCGTAATTGAGAGATCCTGCTCCAGCAAGAAAATCGACGTAACGATCACCTTGTTTTGTTTCAAGCCAGCAACCTTTTGATTTACTAAAAGTGACTGGAAAACTATTCGAGTATGAACGTACGTTAGATTCCTGCTTTTTAAAAATATCCATGATAATGCCGTTATTTAATTCCTATAAGTGTTTGATTATTTAAGGAGGATTCGATAGAGGTATTCGGTATCGTGCTGCCCGTTAAAGTGAAGATTTTCATCTAAGAAAGTAGTCACTTTCCCGGTGTTACCGTTTTTTTCGTCCAGCTTTTTGAACAATGCCCAAGACGCTTGGTTTGATTCAGTGATAGTCGTTTCTATCGCTTCAATGCTCTTTAGACCCTCTCGTTTAAGTAAGGTGTTCAGCATCTTGTAGGCTAAAGCATTGCCTCTAAACTTAGGCGCCACCGCCACTTGCCAAATAAAGAGAACATTGGGCTCACTGGGTTTTTGATAACTAGAAATAAAGCCAGCAAGGTCACCTTCATGCTCCACTAAAATACAAGTTTTACTAAAGTGAGTAGACTGCAAGAAATTGCAATATGAAGAGTTAGTATCTAATGGGGGGCACTCTGAAATTAATTGATAAATGTTGTTGCCATCCGAAACTTCTGGCTCACGAAAATTCCATTTTTCAATCATCTTTTCTACAACCTCTGGATACAATATCCAAGGCGCTGACGTAATCATACCGAGACATTTCCTTTGAACTCTAATTAAATTCCTTTTAATTATGAGCATTTCCCATACACAAAGATCAACACATAGCGCTAAAAATCAAATTTTAGCGACGCACATCACACTTGAACAAGTATTATATGTATTAAATAATACTTTGAGTTCTAATGTATTTATTGGGTCGGTATAAATTTGAGAGTCTTGAAGGGAATAGACGAAAGGAAATCGTTAGTGCAATTCATAAAATACAGCGTTCAAGTGCCTGAGTAGGAAGGATAGGAATCAGCAAAAATATCGACGACTCCAATACTGAATAAGGTAAACAGTGACGCTCTAAAAAGAGATGACTTAGGCTCTAATATTGAAACGCAGATACCTAAAACAAAAAAACCTAGCGTGAGATAGCTAGGTTTTTCAAGTAAACATAAATTGGCAATCAAAAGAAACAAATTCGAATCACTGAGTTAATCGCGAATTACTTCAGGGGATCATTATCAGGCAGAGCCTTGTGTATCCATAATGCTAAACGCTTCTTAATATTCGCGCCATCAAGCTTACTTTCAGGTAAAGGCGTGATCTGATTAACTCCAACAAGAAACAAGTACACAGCCTTAACTTTTATAGGTTGAGATGAGTGTGGCAAATCAAAGCCTTGTAACTTTGCCATTTTAGAACCGACTTCCAGAGCTTTCTTAAGCAATTTATCTTCATTAATGATCTTCGCGGTTTTCGACATATCATCTCCATCATCTTAATCGAATGAACACTGAGTATATCAAACAGAAAGACTCACAAGATTACTTCGCTCTCAGTTTGAGGAGTCGCTTTGATAAATAACATAAAATTAATTACCACGTAGATATCAATGTTAATTTCAATAACATTGACGAGGCAGATAACAATAAGCAATAGAACTGTTATCAATAATCACTCCCTGAAGAGTACGAAATGCCACCACACTCATATATCTAGTGGTTGTCATATAATGCACTGTTACTTAACTAGTTTTATATTGATTTTGCTTTAATCACATTTACCGTACCCTGCAATGAAAAGTAATTTACAAAGTGCTCACTAGTAAAATAGAATAAAAAGACTAATATTATACTGGTGTTAAAAATGCGTTATCGTTGGGCCTCATTCTGTCATAAAAATCCAATTATCGGACGAATCGTTCATGTCTTTGTTATGTTAGTAGCGGTTGCTTCTATCGCAATTCCATTGATATCAAAAGACGCAACGACGATCTTAGTTTCATTGTGTGCTGCGCTAGTGTGTTTCGTGCTGTTTGTCTTCTTTGCACTTGCTGACAAAATGCGTTCAGGGATGCACTAATCAACTCAATATTCGCCAAGCATTCTCTTTTCTAAACTTCATTATAAAATGCATGCGGCCAAATACGGAAAAGCCCAAAGTTATTAACTTTGGGCTTTTCTTCTAACTGCTGTGGTTAATTACGACCGAGTGATACGACAACCGAGTTTTACAGCGTTATATGCAGAATTAGAAAATCAATCAGGCATCACAACAATACCCATGGTTTCAAGCAACTGCTCTTGTTGCCAAGCGACAATCTTAATCCCTGTCGTATCCACTTTGCGAGGGTCTAACCCTTCTAATTCCGCATGACACAAGTTAGCCCCCTGCATACTGAATTGCCCCCATACATCTTCGGAGAACACGCCTCGGCTTAGATCAGACTCTTTCAGTGACGCACCGCCAAGGTAAGTCCCTATCCAGCGGTTTTCAAACAACTCACACTTTTCCAAGCAGGCCTGCTCCAAGTTGGCATATGACAGGTTACAGCCCGTAATATATGCAGAGCAAAAGTACATCCTATTACTTACTTGATTGGCAAAGTTAGCACGAGTAAAATTCGCTCCTTTTAAATCGCATTCACGCAGCTCAATCCCATAGCAATTCGCATTACTAAAGTTCGCCATCGCCAACTGGCAATTCTGGAAACTTGCGTCTCGTAAATCGGCAATATCAAAGTGGCATCCCTCAATATCGCCTTGTTCAATAAACTTACAGTTAATAAACGTTGCATCACGTAAGTTCGAACGTCTGAAATCACAACGGATAAACGTACAGGCCGTAAATGTAAGCTCTGATAGATCTTGCTGAGCAAAACTGTGCTGATGATAAGTGCTGTTATTGGTATCCATTTAGCCCCCTAAAGAAATCAAGCTAAGACTACCATTGTGATCTTAAGAAAACATCAAATTAAAAACCAACAAAAACAGCAACTTAAAACACCCTGTTTTGGCCATTTTAAGGCACCAAACGAGCCATTTAAGGTTGTTATTTTCGTTTTATGGCATGCGCTTATCTTGAAAAAAGTTTTGTCGCTTAGAAGGGGGGAGATTAGACACAACGAGAAGATCATCATATGTCAGCATAAACTTGATGCCATAGCCTATATAGATACCTTCGCTTGATACTTAGTCTTTCGAAAACCTTAGCTTATATCGATAGGCTACAACTAAAAGATGATTTTTATTAGTAAAGTCAGAAAAATTGGGAGGCCAAGAGCAAAAAATGGCCGCTTGATGCGACCATTTTATAACTCTTTAAACTTTTTCTTAGCTAGACAATTTAAAACTACGTTAGCTCTTGACGACGTTTGCAATGCCTTCAAGCTGTAGAACTGGAGCTGCGTCGATGTCTTCGGCGTTCATCATTGCAGACACGCGTTGCATCGAAGAAAGTAGTAGGCTTTGCTCCCATGCTTCTAAATTTTGGAATTTTTTAACGAAGTTATCTTGTAGCGGTGGTGGCGCATTGTTAAGTAGCTCTTGACCTTTTTCAGTCAGATTTGCGTGTACTTTTCGGCGATCTGACGAGCTGCGAACACGTTGTACATAGCCGTTCAATTCCAAGCGATCGATGATCGTCGTTGTCGTTGCTTGGCTTACATTGGTCTGATTAGACAATTCTTTGATCGTCACATTACCCATCTCTTGGATTGCGCGCATTAAAATCAATTGAGGGCCCGTCAAACCATACTCCTTACTCAGCTTTTTCGAGTGTAAATCGATAGCGCGAATAATTTGGCGAATAGCGACCAAGATTTCGTCATGTTTATCCAAGATGCAGACCTTTGTACTAATATACTGTGAGTGACTTTACAGTGTCGTGGCGATGAGATTTTCCAAACTGAACAGCTTAGGATCGCTCGAATTACACTGTAAATTGATAATTTACTTCATTGATTTTTCCGCATTGTACTGATGTTAATACTATTCTCAATCTTTTCTATACCACTAAACTTGCGTGGTACGGCACTTTTGCCTAATGAAGGGGGAATCAAAGCTTCAATGAAGACAAAAATAATGAGTCAGAGAATACAAACTCAAAGAATAATATATTTTAATAATCATAGAGATAGAGAGATTTAACCCTCTCCACCCAATAAAAAACCAGCCTCAATAGCTAAGCTGAAAAACGAAATTTTACGCAGCGGT
Organism: Vibrio sp. 10N.239.312.C11; assembly: GCF_041466065.1. NCBI lineage: Bacteria > Pseudomonadati > Pseudomonadota > Gammaproteobacteria > Vibrionales > Vibrionaceae > Vibrio > Vibrio sp. 10N.239.312.C11. The sequence goes on along the minus strand of NZ_JBFSRZ010000008.1, from coordinate 9,014 downwards.
ATTCATCTGAAAGTTACCCGTTAGCGCATTATAAAATTCACTGTTATCCAAAATACCGACCAGTTTATTGTCTTCCACTAGCAAAATCGGGTGATTACTTAGCTGTTTCAGTTTAATCGCATCGCGCATGCCAATCTCTGGACTTGCCACTACAACACTCGACGCGCTGATTGCCGTTAAATCGTCGGATTCGTTCCACTCAACAAGCGCTAAAGTCGATTCACCTTTTACAGACAAAGTACCTTCACTCTGCTCAATCCATAAGTCTTTAGAGTCACAGATCTTCCAACTTTCATCTTCTTGTTTCAAAGAATCCAGTGGCTGCATCAACGAACGACCTTTCAATACGTTCAACGGGTTAGTGTGTGCGACAAAATCTTTCACATATTCCGTTTTTGGTGTGAGTACGATCTCTTCAGGCTTACCGTGTTGAATCAGTTTGCCTGACTCCATGATCGCAATGTTATTACCAATCTTCAGCGCTTCGTCTAAATCATGACTCACGAACAAAATCGTTTTGTTAAGCTTGTTTTGCAATAAAATTAGCTCATCTTGCAACTGCGCACGAATCAGCGGATCAAGCGCTGAAAACGGTTCATCCATAAGAAGAATGTCGGTATCCATCGCAAAGGCACGCGCTAGACCAACACGTTGCTGCATACCGCCAGAAAGCTCATGCGGATACTTGGTTTCCCACTCTGCCAAACCCACCATTTCAAGTTGTTCACGCGCTTTAGCACGACGAACATCTTTGGCTACGCCTTGCATTTCTAGACCAAACGCCACGTTATCTAACACGTTTAACCAAGGCATTAGGGCAAACTTTTGGAACACCATAGAGACGCGGTGAGTACGAAGATGACGCAGAGTCGCTTCGTCGCACTGTTCACCGAAATCAACCAGCTTGTCTCCATCTTTGATCGCCAATGAGCCACGGCTGATCTCATTCAGGCCGTTAACTGCGCGAAGCAAAGATGATTTACCAGAACCAGACAACCCCATCAGCACACAAATCTCGCCTTCTTCAACGGTCAGCGACACATTGTCTACGCCAACCACTTGGCCAGTCTCATCAATGATCTCTTGGCGAGTTTTACCTTGGTCGAGTAGCTCAAGCGCTTGTTTCGATTTATTACCAAACACAACATCGAGATTCTTAATGGTAATCGCGTCCATTGTCTTTTTTTCCTGAGAGTTAGACATGATTAAGCTTCCTTCTGGTTTGGTGTTTTGCACAAGCGGTCAAGGATGATTGCGACTAATACAATCGCTAATCCAGCTTCAAAACCTTGTGAGATGTTCACTGTGTTCAATGCACGAACAACAGGTTTACCAAGTCCGTCAGCACCGACAAGTGCGGCGATAACCACCATCGAAAGCGACAACATAATACATTGGGTTACACCCGCCATAATGCTTGGTAAAGCCGCCGGTAATTCGACCTTCATCAGCAATTTCATGCGACTGGCACCAAAGGCTTTACCCGCTTCAATCAACTCTTCAGGCACTTTGGTGACGCCTAAGTAGGTCAAACGAATCGGTGCAGCTATCGCGAAAATAATGGTCGAGATTAAGCCAGGAACGATGCCCAAGCCGAATAGAACCAGAGTAGGAATCAGATAAACGAAAGTTGGGACTGTCTGCATCAAATCAAGGATTGGACGCAAAACTGTATAAAGCCAAGGACGATGCGCTGCCATGATGCCAACCGGTACGCCAATTAATACGGAAATCGTTGTCGCCGCAAAGACGAGAACAAAGGTTTCCAGCATTTCTTGCCAGTAGCCGAGGTTAAGAATAGTCAGCAGTGCCGCGACCACAAAGATCACTAGCGAAGGTTTACGGTGTAAGTACCATGCAATCGCAGCAGTCATCACGATTGGCAGTGCAGGCGGCATCCACTTAAATACATCGACTAAAAACATAATGACGGTTTCTAGAAAAATCGAAATAGCGTCAAAGAATCCTGCTGCATTGATTGTTAGCCAATCAACACCCGCTTCCATCCATTGTCCGACAGGGATTTTGTTTTCCGTAATAAAATTCACAATATTGCCTTTTATTAAGGGTGGGCTACTTCAAACCAATCGATAAATTGGCAAGCCCACCTTTATTATTTATGTAGCTGTTGAGATAGGTAGAACTAAGCTTTAACTTGTTTTAGGTATTCAGTAACCGCTTGAGTCGCTGATTCACCTTTATGCGTTTTTACGTTGTCTAACCAAGCTTCAACTTGTTGAGGGTTCTTGTTCAACCATTGTTGAGCTGCTTTTTCTGGCTTCACTTTTTGGTTAAGAATCTCTTCCATCAACTGGTTTTCCATCTCTAGAGTGAATTCTAGGTTTTGTAGAAGTTGACCGACGTTTGCACACTCAGACAGGTAGTTTGAACGAACGTTAGTGTAAACATTCGCGCCACCGTAGTTAGGGCCGAAGAAGTCGTCACCACCTGATAGATATTCCATCTCAACATTGCTGTTCATTGGGTGCGGTGCCCAACCAAGGTAAACGATCCACTGGCTACGACGAGCAGCGCGAGATACTTGCGATACCATGCCCGCTTCACTTGATTCCACTAGGCTGAAATCTTTCAAGCCAAACGCGTCAGAATCAATCATTGATTGGATTAGGCGGTTACCGTCGTTACCCGGCTCGATGCCGTAGATGCGGTCTTTAAATTTGTCGGCATGTTTTGCTAGGTCTGCGAAGCTTTTTACGCCAGAGTCGTACACATATTTTGGTACAGCTAGTGTGTATTTTGCGCCTTCAAGGTTGGCACGAACGGTTTCAACCGTGCCCGCTTCACGGTACTTAGCAATATCGCCTTCCATGGTTGGCATCCAGTTACCTAGGAATACATCAATATCGCCGTTCGCCATTGAAGAGTAAGTCACCGGTACTGAAAGTAGGTCGGTTTTGGTTTTGTAACCAAGGCCTTTTAATAGTTCAGAAGTAACGGCGGTTGTTGCAGTAATGTCAGTCCAGCCTACATCAGCGAAACGAACGTTTTCACATTGCTGTGGTTCAATAGAAGCGTTAGCACCAAATGCAAATGAACTGATGGCTAGTGCTGTTAACGTTTTCGTGGTCATGTTCTGAATATTTAGAGTCGTCATAATGGTTCCTTTTTATCTTTCCTTTTTCTGCTCGATATCAACACCGATAGAGAGCAGTTCTTCTGACTTTTGACTAATTAGTTTTGTTATTTTTTGCTTGTTACTTGTTGTTTTTATTCTTTGCTGCTTTTGCTGTTTTTTAACCAATAACAGACGCTTACGCTTCTCGTACTGGCTTATTGATTCTTTGTGTTTCTTCCCATTCCGGTGCTATCCAGACCGGAACGTTTTGCTCTTTTAGAACGGGCTTGCCCAGAATCAGATCCGAGGCACGCTCAGCTACCATGATGGTCGGTGCGTTAAGGTTGCCGTTTGGAATAACAGGGAAAACAGACGAGTCGACAACGCGCAGATTATCAATACCACGAACACGACACTCTTCATCAAGTACCGCCATTGGGTCGTTATCTGAACCCATTTTGCAGCCACAAGAAGGGTGATATGCACTTTCAACGTTCTGCTTAACCCATTCGTCAATTGCTTCATCGGAGGTAATGCTTAGACCCGGCTGAATCTCTTCACCACGGTAAACATCCATCGCAGGTTGCGACAAAATCTCACGCGTCAGACGAATACAATCGCGCCAATCTTGGCGATCTTGTTCGGTCGAGATGTAGTTGAAAATGATCTCTGGCTTGGCATGTGGGTCAGCAGAAGTGATCGCTACCGTACCACGACTTTCTGGCTTATTAGGCCCAACATGAACTTGGAAACCGTGACCATCAAAGGCCGCTTGCCCGTCGTAACGCATCGCTGCTGGCAGGAAGTGGTATTGAATGTTTGGCCACTTCAATCCTTTGCGAGAGCGAATAAACGCACACGATTCAAAGTGATTAGTAGCACCCAAACCTTTGCGAGTCAGAATCCATTCCGCGCCAATCATGCCTTTGCTGACTAAGCCCAACTTGCTGTTGAGCGTGATAGGTTCGTTACAGTGATATTGGAAGTACACTTCTAAGTGATCTTGTAGGTTTTCACCGACGCCACTGAGTTCGTGTTTAAGCTCAACACCCGCCTTTTCAAGCACCGCTTTCGGGCCGATACCAGAAAGTTGCAGCAGTTGAACCGAGCCAATAGATCCCGCAGAAGAGATCACTTCTTTGTTCGCCACTGCCACTTGGGTATTGCCTGACTTTTCAAACTCGACACCAACCGCTTTCAAGCCTGATTGACCTTCTGAGTCTTGTGCTTCAAGTAAGAAACGACGCGCCACGATGCCTTTTTTCAAGGTAAGGTTTGAACGCTTCAATGCACGACGTAGATAAGCGTTAGAGGTTGAGGCTCTAACACCTTTGTCCACCGTCATATGCATGGTACCGAAGCCTTCTTGCTGGTAGCCGTTGTAATCTTGCGTTTCTGGGTAACCGGCATCTTTACCTGCATCAATGAATGCTTGGTAAAGCGGGTTGAGCTCCATATCGTTACCGTTACAAGTGCCGACTGGGCCATTGTCGCCACGATATTCGTCACCACCTTTATTCCACGATTCAGCACGACGGAAGTAGGGCAAGCAAGCTTGGTAATTCCAACCAGCAGCGCCCTCTTCTTCCCATTGGTCAAAGTCACATGCGTGGCCACGAACGTAAACCATGCCGTTGATCGATGAGCTGCCACCCAACACCTTGCCGCGTGGACAATGCAGTTCACGTCCATCAAGGCCCGGTTCTTGTTGGGTCTCAAATTGCCAAGCGTACTTTTCAGTATTCATCGGGTAAGAAAGCGCAGTCGGCATTTGGATAAAAATACTCTTATCCGTACCACCCGCTTCCAATAATAAAACGCTATGTTCACCGCTTTCCGTTAGCCTATCCGCTAACACACAGCCGGCCGAACCCGCGCCGACGATAATATAATCGTAGCGTTGTTCCATGTTTTGATTTCCCTGAGATGAGTCAGTAGGGTTAGCTCTGTTAAGCTAACCCATAAAATTGAGTGTTACGCGTTAGGCATAAGGGCTGGCGTAGTCGCCAAGTTCAATAAGAATGCTCTTAGTCTGCGTATAGTGGAGTAGAGTCTCTGGCCCGTTTTCGCGGCCAACCCCTGAAAGTTTGTAGCCACCAACAGGCATTTCTGCAGGTGAGTCACCCCATGTATTAACCCAACAAATACCCGCCTGCATTTGATGAATAACACGGTGAGCGCGAGAAAGGTTTTGCGTGAATACGCCAGCAGCAAGGCCGTACTTAGTATCGTTAGCACGACGAATCACATCGTCTTCGTCCGTAAACTTCAACACTGACATTACAGGGCCGAAGATCTCTTGCTGAACGTGAGGCATGTCATCATGGCAATCGGTGAATACCGTAGGAATAACAAAGTTGCCGTTTGCTAAGCCGTTATCCGTCACTTGATAACCGCCAGTCAGCAATGTAGCGCCAGACTGTTTAGCCAGTTCAATTGCTTCAAGGACTTTTGAAAGGTGTTCTTTAGAAATCAACGCGCCGATCTGAGTCTCCATGTCCATTGGGTTACCAATGATGAGCTTTTCAGTGCGTGTTTTAAGTTGGTCGATGAAATCGTTGTAGATATTTTCATGAACGTAAACGCGAGTACCGTTAGTGCACACTTCGCCTTGGGTGTAGAAATTAGCGACCATTGAAGCCGACACCGCATCGTCCAATTTCGCATCATCAAAGATGATCATTGGTGATTTACCGCCGAGCTCCATCGTTACAGACTTGAGTGTTTTAGCACTGTCTGACATTACCGCTTTGCCCGTACCAGTTTCGCCTGTGAACGACACTTTAGAGATGTCTGGGTGCGCCGTGAGCATTTGGCCGACACGGTAATCGCCCTGAACTACGTTAAACACGCCATCAGGAAGGCCAGCTTCTGTGAAGATTTCAGCAAGCTTAAGTGCCGTTAGCGGCGTTTCTTCTGAAGGCTTGAAAATCATCGCGTTACCCGCAGCGAGTGCTGGAGCCGATTTCCACATTGCGATTTGGATAGGGTAGTTCCACGCGCCAATGCCCGCACAGATACCTAGCGGTTCACGGCGTGTGTAGAAAAATTGAGATTCACTAAGAGGTTGTTGATCGCCTTGCAGCGTAGGTGCTAGCCCTGCGAAATACTCAATAACGTCAGCGCCAGAAGCCACATCGACTTCGATCGCTTCTTGTAACGGCTTGCCCGTATCGACAACCTCAAGGTTCGCAAGGTCATTATTTCGAGATCTAAGTATCTCTACCGCCTTTAAAAGAATACGACTGCGTTCTACGGCTGTCATTGCTGACCATACCGCAAATCCGCGCTTCGCCGATTCAATCGCATTTTCAACGTCAGCTGAAGAAGCTTGGCCAAGCGTTGCGATAGGTTCGCCGTTTGCAGGGTTAATGCTGACGAAAGTTTCGCCTGAGGTAGCGTCAACCGCTTTACCATCGATGTATAACGAGTTCATTTCCATTTGATCTTCTGACTTAATTATTGTTGTTAGACTCTATCGGTCTATGTATTTGTGAATGCATATCGTTGTTGAGAGCGAGCCTTTTGAGCTCACTCACTAGAATTTTTGACGACTCATTGATCACGCTGACACGAGTAAAACGTAAGTTGCTTGTCTAAGTAGTCATTGATGATTGCACGAGCTTTGTCGGCGTTAATGCCTTCAGGATTGAGCGTCCCTCTCAGCCAGATGCCATCAATTAATGATGCGATGCCGTGTGCGATCAATTCCGCTTGATCAGGTTGAAAAATCGACTTCAATTCAATAAGTAAGTGAGAAATCAAACGCTTTTCATTCACGCGCTGAAGGCGCTTGAGTTGAGCGTCATGCATCGAATAAGACCAGAATGCGAGCCATGTTTTCGACACTTTATTTTCCGCTTGATAGCCTTCGAAATTACCGTTGATGATAGCGTTGATCCTTTGCTGGTGAGCATCAGCAGGGAGCGCTTTTAATTCTGTTGTTACGGTATTCGAAAGTTGGCGCAGTATTTCTCGCATGGTCTCTTCGAGCAGCCCATGCTTTCCACCAAAATAGTGATTAATAATGCCAGTGGAGACTCCCGCTTCTTTGCTGATCAACGCAATACTCGCGGCATGCAAACCCACTCGATCAATCACCGTCATGGTGGCTTGAACAAGCTGTGGTTTACGTATATCAGGCATCCCAACCTTGGGCATTTCTTAGTCCTTTTATTTTATATTGAACGTTCAGTTAAATATAAAATGACAGAAATTTAGTTAGGGTTCAAATGATTATTTAAAACAAACCCGTAACAATACAGCATTCAAAATAGAATAAATCATTTTAAAACAATGCTTTAAATATCATTTAGACCACTAAATAGAATCATTAAAGGTTTGAGGTATGATGGTTACGGGTCAAAAGTTTTGCTTAGGAAGAGCAAAAAATAAATCAGTAGGAATACGTGTAGACACTTTTTTGGGGGAAGTTGAAAGGTAGTATCAATGAGTCTTAATACTGAAATTTAAGACTAGGAAATCTGCACTCAACAAAGTAACGAATCAAGACATGAACAAAAAAAGGCCGATAATGACAGAGCCATCACCAACCTTTGCGGAGTCGTTATTGTTACTTTCTTTGACTACTCAATACGAGTAATAAAACCGTACTTATCAGAGTCTGCTTTGGTCATCCAGTGTTCACCGGAAGCCGGGGCAGAATCTAAAGTGAAGATATAGAAGTCTATCCCTTTTTCTCCCATCACCTTTTTAAAATAGGTCGCTTGCTGACGATGACTCTCATTGGTGTATGGGAATTCTTTGGCCGTTTTATTCCCTTCAGCCCAACTATGCACACCCACCTGTTTATTCAGTTCAATGACCTTGGTAGTATCAGCGCGTTGCAATATGCGTGGGTTGCCAGCAGCAAATAGATCCGTACCACCCGAAAAAACCGAACCCGTTGGAGTCACAACCGTCGTCATCTTGTTGTTATTGATCATACGCCCGGTGTACATGTTGATTTCGTCATCAGCACTACCGCCAATATGGTTGGTGAACTTCAACGTCATCTCACTGCCTCGGTATAACTTCACGATATCAAAAAGCTGAGAATAGGTTGATGCGCCTAGAGTGGAAGTAATCCGTTCAACAGCGCCAGTTTCGTTGAGCACATCGCGGTAAAAAGCGTTGAAGGCAAACGATGTGGTAATGGTGACTTTATTACCATTTTTGGATTTACTCAGAATCGTCGAACCTAGGCTCGTCACGTATTGCGACAACTCGTTTTGGTATTCAAGATTAACGGAGACTTTTTTATCCTTCGTCATTGCTTTTATTGACGTAGTATCACTAGAAGTAAAGCGTTGTGCTGCATCACAATCAAATAGATCCAAGCCCTTGCTCTCTGTATAAATACCACAACTATCAAACCCAGCTTCAGGAAAGTACAGATCAACACTTTGACCTAAGCCATCCAAAAGCCTAATCACTTTTTGCTTATCACTAATGTCTTCAGCAAACTGAATTTTTTCATACAAAATACCATCGTAAGAGAGCTTCATAGCCTCTTCTTGGAGCTCTTGCCTCTCTTGATACAACTCACCAAGTTTAGCTGAAGAAAATACGTAGTCAGCCTTCGGTTCCTTTTGCGAAATGGTGGTTGATTGTCCCGTGTTTGAACTTGAATTACAGCCAGCCAAGAGAGCCAAAGGTAACGCTAGCAACGTATTTCGATAGTACTTCATACCATTATTCCCCAAAATTTTGATTGGAGAAATTCTATTGGATAACAATTAGATTATCTGTCGTGCGAATGTAATAGAATGTAGATTTTTTTGAACATTGTTTTTTATTTTTCGATTAAAATAAGAAATCGGCATTGAACTAGCATGGAAAGTGTTTAATCATTCGCATCAGGAATTTCTTCGTGACGCATTTGGGCTTTGTTGCGTAATTCAATGGAACTAAATCAAGAACCTACGATCTGATCAGC